>JACQMR010000012.1 GCA_016203455.1 Candidatus Wildermuthbacteria bacterium | reverse complement strand
TGCCCAATGACCAAACAAGTGGAAACGCGAGCCAATACTGTTAATTTCTAACTTCTAGCTAACTGCTCATCTTCAAATGTTTCAAATAAATAAAAGGATGCGTACTCCCACTTCCTCTTGGAAGAATGCCTCGCAGTCCTGCCGAGCTGGGTCCCCCGAGGAGTAGCGACGACGAGGGGGTCGGCAGGGCGAGAGCCAAGTTTGCCCCGAGCAGTTTATATGCTCGTCGGGGCTTGCCCCGATATACTCGTCGGGGCAAGCCCCGCCAGCCGGAGGCGGGGACAAGCGGTTCTGGAGAGAGGAAGCGGGAGGAAAGCATACTAAAACAAATAAAAACGAAATTAATTTTTTATTCTTACTCTTGAATCTCAACCCGCTTTCGCTCCACCGCCTCCTCCACCATGCTCCCGTAATTATCCACCAGCTTTTGCAATTCTTCTTTGCCCTTAAACTTATCGTCTTCGCGAATCTCCCCAACCTTTGCGGCATCCTGAATCTCATTCCAGGCATCTTCCCTGTGTCTTCGCATGGATTGCTTGGTCTGCTCGGATTTTTCAGACAACAAACGGATCAAGGTCTCCCGATATTCCTGCGTCATGACAGGAAGTGAAAGCCGCACGCTTTTGCCTTCCACAACGGGAAACGCGCCAAGCTCCGCTTTTTGCAGGGCCTTTTCAATGGCCGGAATATATGAAGCATCCCACGGCTGTATCAAAATCTGCCTTCGTTCAGGACAAGAAATGCCTCCCAACTGCTTAATGGGCATATTCTGCCCAAAAACATCCGCTTCAATATCTTCCACCAAAGAGGGATGGGCTTGCCCGGTCCGTATTTTGGCAAGCTCTTTTTTGAATGCCTCCAGGGCGTGTTCAAATTCCGGGCGTATTCGCGCGATACTTTCTTGGTATGTCATAATTCCAAAAGAATTCTTTCTAAAACTATTCGCCTGTTAACCTCGGTGTCTTGCAAGGCCTTTTGCGTCTCCGTAATTATTTTCATAATTCCCCTCCAGTACCCCAAATCCCGATTGCCTTTCGGCAAGGCGTCCAAGAGAAACTCGCGAACCCCGCTTGTTATATCTTTCATTGCCGTGCTTGTTTTTTCGCGATCTTCCCCCATGGCCTTGGCGTATTCAAACCGATGCGCGAGCGAGGAATTTCGCAGATTTTGCACAACAGTCCCGTCCGCGTTCTTGTTCTCTAAAAATTCGTAAAACCGCAATTCCTGCGCGCGCGACCGTATGGTGTCCAATAATCTCGCGGAATGCGCGGAAAGGAGAAAAAATACCCGCTCCCCCCGCGGCTCTTCCATGAGTTTAAGAAACGCCGCTTGCGCTTCCGCGGTCATGGCATCCGCATTTCGTATTATGGCAATTTTCAAAGGCAATTGCCATGCCCCCAAAGCCATGGCGTCTTTCAGCCGTCTCATGTGAGCAATGCCAATTTCATTCTCTTGGCCCCCGGAAACAAAAAGAACATCCGCGTGCCAAAAATCTTCCTTCAGTTTTTTGGCACGGTCTTTTCCGGCAACCGCGGCAAAAAAAGTCCGCAGAGCCCGCTCTTTTGCCGCTAGATCATTACCCGAAAATATATAGGCGTGCGCGAGTTTTCCCGCCACGAAAGAATTGCGTAAAAATTCCTCATGGCTCATCATCTTTTTGCCATAATACTCCGCTTATATGCCTCCAGATTATCCAGGACGGCGCCCGTACCTTTCGCAACGCAATACAGAGGATCTTCTGCCACAAAACACGGCACGCCGATTGTTTGAGATACCAGCTGGTCAAGATTTTTGAGCAAAGATCCTCCGCCAGACAAAATCATTCCCTTATCCATGATATCCGCGGAAAGCTCGGGCGGAGTTTCGCGCAAAAGAGATTTTATGGTTTGCACGATCTCTTGCAACGGCTCTTGTATGGCAAGGCAAATTTCCGTAGAGTTTAATTTCATATTTCTGGGGAGACCTTGAGCCAAATCTCTCCCCCGAATTTCAAGCAAAACCTCCGGTTTTAGCGGCAAAGCGCATCCGATTTTCATCTTAATATCCTCGGCGGTATTTTCGCCAACCGCGAGGTTGTATTTCTTTTTCACATATTCTGAAATGGCATGATCTATCCTGTCTCCCGCCACCCGCAAAGAAGATGCCACAACGATTCCTCCCAAAGAGATTACCGCGACCTCGGTTGTTCCTCCCCCAATGTCCACAATCATGTGTCCGGAGGTTGAGTTAATGGGAATACCAGCTCCAATGGCCGCTAAAATGGGTTCCTTGGCCACAAACGCGGCTCTGGCCCCCGCTTCCATGGCGGCCTCTATCACCGCTCTCCGCTCTGTTGAAGTAACGCCCGCGGGAACGGATATGAGCACTTCGGGCTTAAAAAACTGGTAAGAAGGCATAACCTTCTTTAAAAAATACCTGATCATAGCCAGCGTAACCCTGTAATCGGCAATGACCCCGTCTTTCATGGGCCGGTACACCCTAATGCTGTCTGGCGTGCGGCCGGTCATTTCTTTTGCCGCCTCCCCAACCGCGAGAATAGTGTTGTCCTGCAAAGACACCGCCACGACAGACGGCTCATTCAGCACAATGCCTTTCTTTGGCACAAACACGAGAGAGTTTCTCGTACCCAAGTCAATCCCGATTTTTGTTACAAACAAGCCCATGGTACTAAAATTTCTAATTTTTAATTTCCAATGTCTAATCAACGCCCAATGACTAAACATCCAAAGCGAAGAGGCAAAGCGAGGGGTGGTTCAGTGAAAAACCGCGTGCCAAGCGACCTCCGCAATTATCCGCCTATCCTCTTAATATGCGCGCCAAGCTTTTGCAACCTCTCTTCAATCTTCTCATATCCCCTATCTACTTGATAGATATTGCTGATAATACTCTTTCCTTCGGCCATAAGAGCCGCCATAATGAGCGCGGCTCCCCCGCGCAGATCAAATGCCCCCAAATCCGTTCCCCTCAACTTGGTGGGGCCGTTAATAATGGCTCTATGGGGATCGGTAAAATAAATTTCAGCTCCCATTTTATTCAATTCCTCCAAATACTTGAGACGCCCTTCATATAATGGATCATGTAGAAGCGTGGAGCCCTTTGTCTGCGTTGCCAGCACCCCCAGCACGCTTTGCAGATCGGAAGAAATGCCGGGATAAATAAAACTTTGAATTTTATCTATCAAAATCTTTTTTGAAGGACGCACCCGCACATCGGACTGGCCATTTTTTCCGGCCAAAATTTCCATGTTTGCTCCAAAATCCTTGAGTTTTTTCATGAAAAAGTGCAGAAACTGATCCGGCACATTTTTTACCAGCACCTCCCCTTTTGTGCCAATGGCCATAACCAGAAATGTCCCGGCTTCTATGGGATCTGCCACCAAAGAATGAGTAAAGCCCTTCAACTGTTTTTTCCCCTGAATTGCCAATTCGTGGAGTCCCGCTATTCTCACCCACGCGCCCATTTTCTTTACCGCGCGCATTAACTCTTGCACCTGATAATCCATGTCGGCGATTTTTATGGTAACGCGCTCCTGGCATAATGCTCCAAACAACAGTATGTTCTCCGTGGCGGTTACCGAAAATTCGTTCAGTATGACTTCCGTGTTTTTGAGCTTTCCGGAATACTCCAGTTCAAATCCCCGGCGATAGGGCCTTACCGCAACTCCCAATTGCGAAAAAGCGTCCAAATGAGTATCTATGGGTCTGGCTCCAATAACGCATCCGCCGGGCTGGGGCAAACGCACCTTGCGAAATCTCGCGAGCAAAGGACCGTATAAGAGCACGGAACCTCTAAACTTGAGCACAATGTCTGTGTCTATTTTTGAAGGGTCAAGATTTTTTGTGTTCACGCGCACGGCGCGCTCGCCTATCCATTCAACCTCGGCCTTCATGCTTTTTAATAATTCAAGAGTGCGGTACACATCTTCAATAAGCGGAAGGTTCTTTACAACGCAATCTTCCTTGGTGAGAATAGTCGCGGCCAAAACAGGAAACGCGGCGTTTTTCGCGCCCCGCACATCTATCGCCCCGTTCAACTGATTTCCCCCCTCAATAATAAATTTTTCCATGCCGTATCCTTTATACTATACGCCAAGAAAAGGGTTCTGGCAACACTTTGTCGCCAGCGCTTTTTAACCCATTTCTCGCCATTTTAAAATCTAAAAAGCAAAAAAACGCGCCCGATCGTTATGGGTAACTTAGTTAAACTAAGTTTTATAACGATGGGCGCAAATTTGCGCTAAAATGTTTCTTGAGCAAGAATCTTCAGGCGAAACTCTTCGGCGCCTTGGAGATTCCGGCGGAATGCCGGATCCTCTTTCCCTTGGAGTGCCTTCTCCCAGGCAGAAATGGACTCGTCAATGAGAGTCAGGGCGCCCTTAAACCATCCTGACTCAAAAAAGATGGTTGCCGCCCTAAAACTGCAGGATGCGATATGGTTGGGCTGGGCCTTGGTTTGGTCGTAAATCCCGAGGGCCATCTCAATGAGGCCTTGAAGAATAGGCAGGTAGGGCTTCGCTTCCTCCCGATGCCGTGCTTGGAACAGTATCCACGCCGCATTATTCAGAACATGGCCATGAATTATGCGATACGGCGTATCTCCAAGCGCGTGGGCAACCGCTTGCAAAACCTCTTCAACTGGAATGGGCCGTCCGGCGAAAACATCCCGCAAAAGCTCGTTAAGTCTTGCATTGCTCCTTTCAATGCCTGGACGGATTTCTTCTAAAACCCGTCGCCCTTCTTCCATCTTGTCTTGCTGAAAGAGGGCATGGGCTAGCCCTCGCCGGGCGGAGTCGCCTACGAAAGTATCCACGAAGAATCGCGTAGCCAACGCGGCGAAAGCAACCTCCGCAGGCCAGTACTCTTTTTTCTGATGAAGCGACCAGGCCTGAAGAAGATTAACCCGCGCCAGCACCTCTTCGGCAGAAATATCAACTGGAATTTCTACCAAAGAGGGATTCAGATTAATCAGATCATCATACCGCCCCTGGCGGTACCAGTCTTCCAACTCCCTAATAGTTACGACCACTGGCATAATCTCCTCCAAAAAATTTGAGTGCCGCCTTCTCAATACCCATTTTTGCACCCAATGTCAAATCTTTGTGCCTAAAACACCGTGCGGGATGAGTACATCGGCAATCCTTAACCCCGTTAAGTTATCCACACCTTAACGGGGTTAAGGATAACACAAGGATAAGGGCATATCGCTCTTTGCTGATTTTGCGTTTTAGGGTATGGTAAAGAATCATGACAAAACCCCAGCGCACCCTGCTGTTTTTTTGCCTTTTCGGGGCGTTTATCGGCATAGTCCCCATTCTTATTTTATATTCGCAGGGATACCGCATGGATATTCACACTCTTAGCGTTACCCATACAGGGGCATTGTTTGTGAAAACGGCTCCTCCCCGCGCGGACATTTTTGTTGACGGAGAACCGGCAAAACGAACCGATCTCTTGTTCGGCTCGGCATTCATAGGCAACATATTTCCCGGAAATCATCTCGTGGAGATTTTTAAAGACGGATACCAGCCGTGGAAAAAAATCCTTCCCGTAACCGCAAAGAATGTTACGGAAGCAAAGCAAGTTATCTTGTTTAAAGACAAAATTTCTTTTCAGGCGGTGGCAGACAACATAGAGCGGGCATGGTTTTCTCCGGATGAAAAATACGCCCTGCTCAAAAAGAAAGAACCGAACAAAACATGGAAAGCAACGCTGGTACATCTGGAAACCCGCGCCGAAGAATTCTTGTTCTCACAGCAAAATTCCAAAGAAGATCTGCTGGATATTACATGGGCGAGCAATTCAAAAAGAATGCTCGCGAAAACCAGTCAGGGGGAAGCCCTGCGGTACTCGGTATGGGGAATCTCAAAAGAAGACGCGTGTTTTGCGGCGCCGTGCGGGAAAGATGCCCTGCCCAAAGAAACCGGAGCTGTTGCTTTTTCGCCGCTTTCCGCGGATACCCTGCTGTACACCTCTTTCCTGGGAGAAACCCAATCGTTATTTGAAACCGAATACCTGCCCCGAGAATCTTTGGAGAACTTATCGGCGCCGTTTAAAATAAACCGCCTCGCGAATAATGTTGAGGCGTTTACTATGCAAGGCGATGCCGTTATTTGGATAGACACAGAAGGAAAACTCTGGGAAAGAAATCTTGCCCAGACAGAAGAAGGGCGCGCGTTGCCCTTCTCGTCTATTCCCCTGCTCAAAGAAGAACAAAAAACGCTTTATGCCATACAAGATGCCGTACTGCTCATGCAGAAAGATACCGTAAGCGCGAGGTCTCCCCTTTTCCCTGACATGACATTCCGCGCGAGTTCTCTTTCACCCAGTCCGGACGGATCATCAGCCATTGCCGCAACGCAACATGAGCTCCTCTTGGTTTATTTGAAAAAACAGGAAGGACAAACTCCCAGAAAGGCGGGGGAAATAACTCCCCTTCTTAAAACAAACACGCTCGTCAAGAACATCGCGTGGATTACGCCCTGGCACATACTTTTTTCCGCAGGATCTGCCGTACAGATTGTAGAAACAGACGCGCGCGGCGCGGCGAATGTCGCGAAATTAACGGAATCCCCCAGCCCGATTCTATACTGGAAAAACTCTCTTTCTGCTTTTTATCTCTTGAGCAACGAATCTCTCACTCTTTCAGAATCCCTCCTTCCCTAACTCTAAAATTCTCATTTCAAACTTGGTCGGGCCAAGTTTATCTCTAAAATTATTTTCAAAAAGCAAACCCCGCGCCGTACGGCGCGGGGTTGCAAAAATCCTCGTTATCTCTTGTTCCACTGTGGAGCTCTTCTCGCGCGTTTTAATCCAAACTTCTTTCTCTCTCTCATTCTTGGATCTCTTGTTAAAAACCCAAGACCCTTAAGACGGCCCCTAAGAGAAGCGTCGTATTCAAGCAATGCTCTGGAAACTCCGTGGCGCACGGCTTCGGCCTGGGCAGACACTCCTCCGCCCCGCACCAGCACCGACACAGCAAAAGAAACGCCGGTCTCTGACTGATTTAAAGACGCTTTCGCGACCGATCTGTACTCCAGCGTTGGAAAATACTCCTCCACCGCTTTGCCGTTCACCGTAAAAGAAGAATGCTTGGCGGCTTCCATTCTAACGCTCGCGATGGCGGTTTTTCTCCTGCCCACCGCCGCCCAGTATTGTTCTGTTTTATCTTTCGTTTCTTGCTCCATGCGTATTGATATTATTGCTCTAACTGCAAGCGTTTTATCTGAACATCCCGCAACTTGTTTTTGGGCATCATGCCCATAACCGCCTTTCGCAAAACTTCGGTAGGCCGCGTTGAAAACAGCTCCTTTAAAGATTTGGAATGAATGCTTCCCAGATACCCCGTATGTTTAAAATATCTCTTTTGGATATACTTGTTGCCGGTAAACTTCAGCTTTCCCACGTTTTTAACCACCACAACTCCGCCCTGGTCTTTGTAAGGCGCGAAATCGGGCCTTTGCTTGCCCCGAAGCAAAGTTGCCACCTGAACAGCCACCCTGCCCAATGCCTTGCCTCCGGCGTCAATTGTGTGCGTTTCACGCGTTATTTCAATCATACCAGTTCAATGATAGCCATGCTCGCGTTATCGGATTTTCTCGGCCCGAGTTTTAAAATTCTGGTGTATCCCCCGCGTTTTTCTTTATACTGCGGAGCTATCTTTTCCACAAGGGCTTTCGCGGTTTCCTGGCCAACCGCGGAAATAAGCAAACGGCGTGAAGCTAAATCTCCCTTTTTTGCCCTGGTTATCATTTTTTCAATCATGGGAGAAATAACCTGGGCTTTCGCGTGAGTGGTCTGGATTTTTTTATGCAATACCAAAGAGCGCACCAATCCCCGCAACAATCCCTTGCGAGGACCTGATTTCATTCTTAATTGTACGCTTTTGAACTGCTTTTTCATGCGGGCTTATTTCTTTTTCTTGGCCGGGGCCTTTTTCGTTTTCTTCGGCTTATCTTCTTTTTCCTCCGCGCCTGCGGCATTTTCTTCGGGCTGTTCTTTTTCATCCAAAACTTTTGTCTTTTCCGGCGTTACGCCCGCGCGAATAATTTCAAATTGCTTAACCAAAATTTCCGCGGCTTGCCAAAACGCCGTTTCAGGGGACATGGTGCCGTCTGTCTCAACATCCACAATCAAACGGTCAAAGTCGGTGCGATCTCCCACGCGCATCTGCTCTACGCGATAATTCACCTTTTGTATGGGAGTATAAATAGAATCAATTTCCATAACTCCCAATTCCTCTTTGCCGCCTTTTCTGGACTCCGCGGCTTGATACCCAACTCCCTTTGCAACGGTTATCTCCATATCAAGCTCGGCATTTTTGTCTGTCAAGCGGGCAATGGGAGCGTTTTTGTTTATCACCTCAACCTGCGCCGGAAAATCAAAATCAGATGCCCGCACCTCTTTTTCTCCTTTTACTCTCACCACCGCCTTCTGCGGCTCGTCTGAATACACGCGAAAGCGCAACTGCTTTAAGTTAAGAATGATGCCCAGCATATCTTCCATAACTCCCGGAATGCCCGAAAATTCATGGCTGACATTCTTCATCTTCACATGCGTAATGGCCGCGCCCTCCAGAGAAGAAAGCAAAACTCTTCTCAAACTGTTCCCGAGCGTTACTCCATATCCCGGGTACAATGCCTCAATTTCAAAAACGCCCTTGTTCCCCTCATTGCTTACTACTTTTGTTGTATGAGAAAGCGGAATCATAACAGTAATGTAAAAAATTAACGGGAATAAAATTCAAATACCAACGCTATATCAACCGACGGAGCGACCACCTGCATCGTCGGGAGATCCTGAAAGCTAAACTCCATGGATTCTTTATTCAAAAGAATCCATGCCGGGGCCTCGTGTTTTTTCATGGCCAGCGTAACTGCCTGCATCATGGGAGTCGTCATAGACGCCGGACGGACCTTTACAACATCTCCTTTTTGCAGTTTCAGAGAAGGAATATCCGCCGCTTTGCCGTTTACCAAAAAATGCCCGTGATTTACCATCTGCCTCGCCTGCGCTCTGCTTTTTGCCATGCCTGCCCGAAACACCGCGCTATCCATCCTTCGTTCCAGCGCCTGCATAAAAAGCTCCGGGGAATTCCCTTTGCTGGCGTTTCTGATGGACTCGGAAAAATACCGCCTCATCTGCTTTTCCCGCAGATGATACTGTTTCTTGAGCTCCTGCTTTGCCTGCAGTTGCTTGCCATATTCAGAAACCGGCGCGGGTCTTCGTTTTCGTACGACTCCTTGTTGCATAAGTATAGTTTGAATTTTCCAAAAGATTATACTCTCCGCACTTTTCTGGGACGGGGCCCGTTATGCGGCACGCCCGTCGCGTCTTTTATCGCCTGTATCTCAAATCCCTTTGTTCCCAATGACCGGAGAGCCGACTCTCTTCCTGGCCCTATGCCTCTTACCGCAACCCAAATCCGTTCCACGCCCTTGTTCTTGGCAACATCCGCGACTGTTTCTGCAACCTTGGAAGCCGCAAAAGGAGTGGACTTCTTTGATCCCTTAAACCCGAGCCGTCCCGCGCTTGTCGCGAACACCACGGAACCGTTTCTATCTGCCAAAGAAATAATCGTGTTGTTGTACGAAGAATACACGGAAACCCTCCCCTCTTTCATGCCGGTTCCGCGCGAAGAAGAAGGAGCATTGGATTGCACCTCCGAACCCGCCTGATCTCCTTTCTCTATGACGCGTTTTTTTCCCATTGATATGCCGTTAAAAAATCATTGCCTGTTATGTGGGCGTAGCCGCCGGCTTCCTTCCCGATCCCACCGTTTTTCTCGCGTTACCTCTTACGGTTCTGGTGTTTGTCTTGGTTTGCTGTCCCCGCACAGGAAGCCGCTTTATATGGCGCACCCCCCGCCAGCATCCAATATCTTTCAGGCGCTTGATATTTGTCATCGTCTCTCTGCGCAAATCTCCCTCAATCTTGCATGATCTCTCAATGCTTTCTTTCAAAAGATTCAATTCGTCCGCCGTAAGAGCGCTTGCCTTTGCGAATGGGCTCACCTTTGTTTCTTTTAAAATTCTCCTGCTTAAAGCGGGCCCTATGCCGTATATATAGGTTAAAGCGATTTGAATCTGTTTGTTGTCCGGTATGTTAATTCCAACGAGTCGCGCCATGGTTGTAAAGAAAATAAAATACTAAAAAATAATCCTAAAATAAGAAAGCTACATTATAATGCCCGTGAAAGACGCCGCGCGTCTTTCACCCCTGTCTCTGCTTATGCTTGGGATTCTTCTTGCAAATAACATAGAGCTTTCTGGATCGTTTCACGATCTTGCAATCTTTGCAGATGGATTTTATGGTTGATTGAACCTTCATCTATTTGTTTCTGTATACTATTCTGCCCCGCGTATTATCATACGGGCTCATCATAACATTCACTTTATCGCCGGGTAAAATCCTAATCTTAAACATGCGAAGTTTTCCGGCAAGATAGGCCAAAATTTCGCTTCCGTCTTCCAGGCGAACCTTAAACTTCAAACTGGGCAGGGCTTCCATGATCTCGCCCGTTACCACGCGTCCTTCTTTGTTGTCTTCAATCATGCTGTCTTGTAACTTCCTTACTATATCAGAACTGCCTTTTCTAGTCAATAACAACGCGCACGCTTATCTTATCCACATCCCCGGAAACAGAATGCACCCAAAACGGCCAAAACGAAAACGCGCTTTTTTTCAGCGATTCGTACTGCGCCAGCGCCGCTGTCGCTTCGGCTTCGCCCTTGCCTCTCGCGCGGAGTTTAATCTCCATGTCGTCTATATGCTCATACGCCACGGCTGTCATATCCATTTTGACTGTCGCCTCTTGCGTGTCATTCGCGGAAGAAATACCCGCGAAATCCAGGCGGAGTCCCGCCTCATACGCCCTCTCATTGGCGGTAATATCGCCAGAGAGCAGAGCGCCTGCCAGAGCCGCTATGTCGCTTCTGGAAAAAAGATACAAAGAGGTCTTTACGGATGCCGTTACGGTAAACTGCTCAACTTCCATTCCTTTTTGAGCGGATGCGGTTGCTTCCTTAAATCTCGTCACCAAGGCGCCATCTCCGGAAATCATGTCTTCGGGCACCCGCGAAAGCAGTTCCTGGCGCGATCGCTCAATAACCTGCAACATAAGCGCGTCTTTCGCGTCTTCAATGTCTTGCTGGGTAACCACGGCGACCTCCTTTCTTGATCCGCCCGTCATTGCATCCTGGGACTTGCCGTACACAGCGGCGTACCGTGAAGAACCCGCGAGTCCGGGCAAAGAAAAGGTGGCGGGACCAATATTATATTCCTCCCCGCTTTCTGCCGCCGCGACTTCAACATCAAGAAACCCGGGCGTTTGCTTTCCGTCAACAATGCTCACCCCCGGCACGGAAACCCGCGCGATAGATCTAAACAATTTTCCGTCTTCGGAGATAAATCTCGTATTGGCGACAAGAACCTGCGCTGAAGAGGAATACGAATTATACACGCGAATCGTCCCTTTTGCTTTTTGCTCGCGCGCGGCTTTCCCCGAAGCAAAAAACACCTTTGTTTCTTCTTTCGCCAAATCCAGAGTCCGCGCGGGTATAAGAGAGTTCTCTATATCAAGAGATCCTTCCGCAATAGTTTTCAGAACGGGATGCAGTTCAATTTCACGGGTCTTGGGCCAGATACTTACCTCCGCGGTTGCAAAAAAAACATGGAGAACTCCAACCGAACCAATACCCAGCAACACCAAGACCGCCAGTCCTTTTGCAAGAAGTGAATTTTTTCCGGCCATTTTTTGAGGCCTTGGTTCCGGGGCCTGGGGCATTGCCGGTTTGGCGCGATCTTTCTCTCTGCGCCGAGGCGGAGCGATATCTCTGATTTTCCAGTTAGCCATTATTGTATTGTACACCAGCCAACAACGAACTCAACTGCTAACTCTTCAACAACAAAAAACAAGAAATACAAGCTGGTTATTTGTTATGAGTTATTGGTTATTTGTTATCCCCCAGCACCGCCCTTATTCTCCTCACTCCCGAAGCAACAGCTTCTTCTTTGAGAATCTTAAAAGCTCCCAGTTCTCCGGTGCCTTTGGCATGCGGGCCTCCGCAAAATTCCTTGCTGAATATATTGCCTTGTTTGTCTTTGGCAACATACACGGAAACCATGTCTCCGTATTTCACTCCAAATTCCATTTCAGCTCCCATGACCATGGCCTCTTTGAGCGGAAGCTCCAGACGAACCATATCCAGATTCTCGGCTATCTTCTCTTTAACCAAGGCCTCAATCTTCTGCAATTCTTCGGGAGTAACTTTTTGGGAATGCGCAAAATCAATGCGCAATCGTTCCGCAGTAATGTTACTCCCTCTCTGATGCACATGATCTCCCAGCACGCTCCTCAAAGCGGCAAGCAGAAGATGATGCGCCGTATGCAAGCGCGTTGTCTCAACGGAAGCGTCCGCCAAGCCGCCTTTGAATCTTCCGGCGGCGGCGGTGCGAGAAAGCTCCTGATGCTTTTTCATTTGCGCCGTAAACGCCTTCGCGAATTCTTTGCGCACATCTTCGGGGATACCCGCCGTATTCCCCTGCTCTTTATAGAGGTTTGCCACAATCTCAATACTCAACTCCATGGGAAATCCGTATGTCTGATACAAATCAAACAGCGCGTCTCCGGAAAATCCAAAGGCGCCCCTGGCGTTCGCGGTCGCTATTTTCTTTAATTCACCAAGCCCTTTCTCCAGGGTTTTACGAAACCTTTCTTCTTCCTGGCCTATGGCGCTTTGAATGAAATCCGCGTTCCGCGCGAGTTCAGGATACGCTTGTCCATAGGACATAATCACGCGCTTGGCGAGTTGCGCCAGTTTTCCGGCCGGAAGTCCTATCGCGTCTGCATATCTTACGGCGCGGCGCAAAAGCCGTCTGGTAAAATACCCCCGCTCCGTGTTTGAAGGGGTTACTGCGTCCCCTATCATAAACACCGCCCCGCGCAAATGATCCGCCACAACGCGAAATTCCTTTTGAAACTCCGCGTAAGAATTGCCGGACAGCTTTTCCATGTCCGCTATAATCAAAGCAAGAGTGTCTGCCGTAAAAACATCGGCGCTATCATTGACTGCCGCGGCCATGCGTTCCAGTCCCCCGCCAAAATCCACATTTTGCTGGCTCAACTTCTCAAATCCCCCGTCTTCTTTCTTGCGGTACTCCATAAACACGGAATTGGCGATCTCCAAAAATCTCCCGCAGTCGCAGTTGGGGTGGCAATGTTCTCCAAACTCTTTATTATGCTCAATGTCGGCAAACTCATAAAACATTTCAGAGTCCGGACCTCCGGGCTCTCCGGCAGGCATGTTTTCGGGCGCGCCTGCCCTGCTCCACCAGTTTTTCTTGGCTCCGTAGTAAAAAATCCTGCCGCCTTGCATGCCTGTCTTTGCCCCGTTTTCCTCCGTGCCAATCTCAATATCTTTCGCGTCAATTCCCTTTTCCGCGAACAGTTTTTTCCATATGCCCGCCGATTGGGTATCTTTGGGAATCCGGTTTTTCTCGTCTCCCGCGAACACGGTTACATATACTTTTTTGGGATCTAACTTTAATTCATTGGTAAGAAACTCAAAAATCCAGGGGAGCTGTTCTTCTTTAAAATAATCGCCCAAAGACCAGTTGCCCAGCATTTCAAAAAATGTGGTATGCCGGTTGTCCCCCACCTCGTCAATATCATCGGCGCGAAAACACTTTTGAGAATCGGCGATTCTTTTCCCCATGGGGTGGGGCTGGCCCAGCAAATACCGGATCATGGGTTGCATGCCAGACCCGGTAAACAAGGTGGTTGGGTCTTGGTCCGGCACCAAAGATGCCGAAGAAATAATCTTATGCCCTTTTGATTCAAAAAACGCCAAGTATTTTGTTCGTATTTCTTCTATCGTCATATGCAAAGAATATACCAAAATCCCCGGTCACACAATAACGCCTGCTCCCATAACTTCGTCTTCTTTGTATAGCACGGCAAACTGGCCCGGGGTTACGGCACGCTGGGGCTGGTCAGCTTTAATAACGCAAGAATCCTTGTCTAGTATCTCAACAGACACAGGCGCATCTTCCTGCCGGTATCTGAACTTTGCCGTCATCTTTGCGGAACTTTGTTCGGGGCGGGAAAACCAATTCATTTCCTTGAGAGTAATGGTGTCCTCCAAAATATCTTTCTCGTCTTTGCTCACCGTAACGGTGTTTGCCCGCATGTCTTTTTTTACCACATAGTAAGGGCCCCCTGCCAAACCCAAACCATCGCGCTGGCCAATGGTGTAGTAATATGAGCCGTCATGCTTGCCCAGAATGTTCCCTTTCGCGTCCACGATATTCCCCTCTTTGGCTGGTATGTATTCTCGCAAAAAATCCCCTATGCTCACCTTGCCCACAAAGCAAATGCCCTGGCTGTCTTTTCTTTCCGCGTTGGGAAGGCATATTTTTCTCGCGTGGTCTCGCACCTGCGTTTTTGTGAATTTTCCCACGGGAAACAGCACTCTGTCTAATACAGCGGGAGCAATAAACGAGAGAAAATATGACTGGTCTTTTTCCGGATCAACGCCTTTGAGCAAAACGGTTTTGCCGTTTCTCTTTTCCGTTCTGGCATAGTGGCCGGTTGCCACAAAGTCAGCCCCCAAAGACATTGCTTTTTCAAAAAACAAGCCGAACTTGATTTCTTTATTGCACATCATGTCGGGGTTAGGGGTGATGCCTTTTGCATAGCCCTCCAGCATGTACTCCACCACGCGTTTCCTGTACTCATCCAGAAAGTTCCATGCAAAAAACGGGATACCCAAATGATCCGCGGCTATCCTGGCGGATCTCTCGTCTTCTTGAGTGGTGCAAGATGCCCCTTCCGTCCAGCATTTCATGTATATTCCCGTCACAGAAAACCCGGCTTTTTTTAACAAAGCCGCGCAGACGGAAGAATCCACCCCGCCGGAAAGCCCCACAAACACCGTTTGCTTCTTTTTTTTCTTTTCAGCCATAGAACCCTTATACTATCATCTTTCCGGATTTTCAATACAAACCCTCCTGAATAAACTCAAAAATAATACCCAGTGCTTTATGCTACCACACAGGCGTATCAACGGGGTTCCCCAAAACATATCTCTGTTGTATACTAAATAAACGGAGGATCCGCATAATCACAAGGACGGCAATGTATAAATTCATTTGCGTCCTGTCCGATATGAGTACCGAGTGGCCTCACGACCAATATGCATACGACACTGTTTCAAAAATTATCTGTATTTCTTCTCCGGCTAACGATTGGTTGGATGTTTTTTTACGCGGGAATTACGAAGATAGCAGATCCTAACTGGTCGGCGGCTGGATACTTGCAGGCATCAAAAACATTTCCTGATTTCTATCAATGGCTCTTGCAACCCGGCATCCTGCCATTCGTTAATTTTATAAACGAGTGGGGACTTACGCTCTTGGGTATATCATTAATTTTGGGGGTGTTCGTCAGATTAGGATCTATTCTCGGCTCAATACTCATGCTGATGTATTACCTGCCGATTCTCCAGTTTCCATACCCGAATGCGCATTCGTATATAGTAAACGAACACATCATTTACATTGCCGCTCTATTGCTCTTGTCAGCTATTAGAGCGGGCCGTATCTGGGGATTAGAACATTGGTGTTCCATCCTGCCAGTGTGCAGCAGATATCCGGCATTAAGAAAATTGCTAGGATAGAAAGTTACTACGAACTTGAAACTGAACAAAAACACAGCAAGAGCAACATGATCTAATCAAGTTGTTCGCTGTAAGTCCGAGGCGAACAAAGCTGTTTCAATATTATAAAAAACAAAAAGAGAGAAATAGACGCTTCTCTCTTTTTGTTTTTTATGAAACGAAGAAAACTATTTCTTCTTCTCCCCCTTTTTCTTGTCCGCCATATCGCCCTTATACTACCATTTTCCGGATTTTCAATAAAAATACTCTCTTTACGAGAGCATTTAAGTTCGCCTATAAAGCAAAAGGAGCGCGACCGCAATTAAACAACTGCCGACTAATGCCCCAAACGGGGCGGGCATCGGCCCCAAAAACAAGAAATGAACCGCGTTCATGAAACCTTCCTCCGGCTCTGGCTTTGTATTATTTCAATATCATAAAAACAAAAAGAGAGAAATAGACACTTCTCTCTCTTTGTTTTTATGAAACGAAGAAAACTATTTCTTCTTCTTTCCCTTTTTCTTTGCAGCCATGTGTGTGTGCGGTTTTTTTAGCGAGGCGCCCGAGGAGACCATCCCTCGCGCGTAACTCTTTCATTCATTTTAGAACCGCACGCAACCATGTCAATTGTGGATAACATTTTCAGGCATAATTTCTCCGCGTGCGCAAAACAAATTGTTCTAGGAAAATCTGTCAGCGACTTTTGAAGCGGCAAAAGACAGCGGTTTTATCATTGGTTCAAACCCGTTTCCGCGAATCAGCCCGGTTACTTCCTTGATCATGTCTTTCGTTGCCCCGTTCTCGCCGATATCTGCGTGAATATGCAAAAACTGATACGGAACGGTTACGCCTTCTTCTTTGATTTTTTTGGTAAAATTTTCGCGCAACCACAATGCCAGATGGCATGATAACAGCACCTCTTCTAAAATGCGGTCATGCAAATTGTAAAACTTGCGGGGAGCGGGATACTGAACCCGCGTGTAGAAAAAACGGCCCCCCTCCTGCTTTCGCAAAGCCACGATAACCAAAGGAAACGCGGGCTCTTGCGTGGCCGAAGAATCGCACCCCACGATAATCTCGTACGAACGCTCCGGCTTTTCTTTCATGTATAAAACCAGCTCGCTCAAAACCGATTTCAAATCCATGCTTCCCTTGGTGGGATTTATAAATTGTTGTTCCAGTACATGGTCCATGGCTTCACCACCTTACCCCATTTCGGCCTCCGCGACAATATCCAAAAACTCGGCGGCATTCAAAGAAGCCGCGCCCACCAAAAATCCATCCGCATCTCCTTCTCGCATGATTTCCCCGGCGGTTTCCGCAAAAACACTCCCGCCGTATAAAATAGGCACTCCGGGACCAGCGATGTTTCTCATATCTTTTACCGCACGCGCTATCTTTCCCGGAGAAACACTCCTGCCGCCCCGGGTGCTTATGGCATACGAAGGTTCATACGCCGCGATAACGCGCCCCGCGTACTCCCCTTTTTGCCTTCGTAAAGTAACGGCAAGCTCCTTTGGATTTTCGGCGCATACAATCACTTTTAACCCCGCCTCCAGCGCAATGCTCATCTTTTGCGCGACGAGCTCTCTGGTTTCTTTGCAATATTTTTTGCGCTCTGAATGACCCAGCAATACGGCCCTTGCGCCCGCGCTTTTTAACATATAGGGAGAAACTTCTCCGGTAAAAGCTCCCTGGGCAGACCACGAACAGTCCTGTCCGGCGAGAACAATCTTTTTCGCGAACTTTGCCAGGGGAGCTATAAACGGGAACGGGGGGCATACCATAATCTCAACTCCCGTCATTCCTCTTGCCTTGCTTTCCATGGCCAAAAAGAGCTTCTCCGCGTCTTTGAGAGCAACCGGATTCATTTTCCAGTTCCCGACTGCAAATGTTTTTTTCATGGTTTTTTTAGGCAACTACCGGCACTGCTAAAAACTTCTATCTACTTACTGCCGGCCAATTTTATCCTGCGCCATATCCACCACGCGACTCCGGCTCCTACAATACCTATGGCAAACCCATCAACTTTATGGAAAAATCCCTTAAGAAAATCCCAGTGCTCCCCCGCCTGATACCCCGCGTACGCCAGCAAGAAACTCCAGATCAAAGAACCCGCGAAAGTATACAAAGAGAACTTCCATATATTGGTTTTGGCAATCCCTGCCGGGAAAGAAACAAAGGTGCGCGCCACAGGCAATAACCGCGAAAAGAACGCAACCTGGCTTCCGTATTTTGTAAACCATGCTTCCGCTCTTTCCACATCGTGAGCCGTGATAAAAACGAACTTTCCCCATTTTTTAAGAAACGGCCTGCCTCCGTAGTATCCCATGGCGTATGAAACAAGGGAACCGGCCAAATTCCCGGCGGCTCCCCAGAGCACTATCCAAGACAAAGAGAGCTTTCCCTCGTACGCCAAAAATCCGGCAAACGGCATGATGATCTCTGATGGAATCGGAATATTGGCCGACTCTAGCCCCATAAGCAAAGCAATGCCGGCATATCCCGTGAGTTCAATGCACCGAATAACAGCTTGGGCTATAAAAGACAAAATATATTCCATAAGAGTCGCAGGTTTATATTGTTCGCAAAAACTCGGCCGCTTTTTCCGGTTCCAAAGTTGAAATGGGAATGCCCGTGCTTAATTCAAATCCCGCCCAGTGCGCGCTCTTGGGAAGAATTTCCACGTGCCAATGGTAATGACCGTATTCCCCGCTGTCCGTGGGAGAAGTATGAATGAAATAATTATAATCCGGATCTCCCAGCGCTTTCTTTATTTTTCCCAAAGCCAAAACCAGGGCATCCGCAAAAAAACCGATGTCCTCCTTGCTCGTTTCTTCAAAACGCGAAGCATGGTGAATGGGATAAATCCTTGTTTCAAACGCCACAATGGAAGCAAATGGACATACGGCGACGAATTTTTCGTTTTCATACACCACGCGTATTTTCTCTTTCCTATCGTACTCCAGCATATCGCAATGCACGCATGTTCCTTTCTTTGCGTAGTACGACTGCGAACCCCGTATGCTTCCCTCAATTTCCGGATCTAACATGGGAATGGCAACAATCTGGGAATGCGGATGCGCTATGGAAGCTCCCGCGCCCGCGCCTTTGTTCTTAAAAATAGAAATGTAGTTCACAAATTCAACTTTCTTTAACTCAAGAAATCGCGTCTGATACGCCGCCAAAAGCTCCTCTGCTTCCGGCAGAGTGAAATCAGCCACATCCCGCGCGTGATCTCTTGTTGCCACAACCTCGTGAAACCCTATGCCGTCCGTTGCTTCATAGGGACCCTGAATGCGCGTGACAAAACTCCCTTCGGGCGCGAACGCGGGATACTTGTTTGGAAAAGAAACCGTGGTCCAATCTTGCGGCAAAGGCGCGCCTGCGACAATTTCCCGGCGCGCCCCCCGAGAAATCATAAGTGTCGGGGTCTTCTGGGTGTCCATATCTTCAAACGGACACTCCTCAACGGAATCGGCAAGAACAACACTCTTTCTGTCTTTCGCGAAAGAATCCGGCCTGCGCGCCCTGCCCGTGGCAATCACAACCCAATCTTGAGAAACGGGGTCATACCGCAGTTCAGAAGGCAGTAAATCCTTATTTTTCATACACTCCCTTCCATATATTCATCCGTATCCTCAATATCTCAAAAAACATAGCTATCATGCCGGAAAACTTCACCTTGCTGTCGGGATCATTCATCCATGTGGCCGGAACCTCTGCCACGCGGAATCCTTTTTTCTTGGCAATTACCAGCAGTTCAACATCAAACGCCCATGTATCAATAACAGCTCTTGAGAAAATATCCTCTGCCGCCCGCGCCGTAAACCCCTTAAACCCGCATTGCGTATCCCAATATCCCCACAAGCCGGACACTACCTGCACTTTAAGATTAAATATATCTCCCAAAAGCCGCCTCCACCAAGGTTGAGCCACGGCCAAAACCGCCCCTTTCATATCCCGAGAGCAGATGACAACCGAACATCCCTCTTTGAACTTGGGAAACATTCGTTCCACATGGTCTATCGTGGTGGCGTTATCCGCGTCCATAAACACGCGAAATTCTCCTTGCGCCTTCAGCATGGCTGTTCGCACAGCGTATCCCTTGCCCTTGTTCTCCACTTTCAGCAAAGAAAGGCCGGGAATCTCTTTGCCCAAAGAAACTACCAGTTCTCTGGTGCCGTCCGTGGATCCTCCGTCTGACACGATAATCTCATAGGAATAGTTTTGTCGGACAAGGTATTCATGAACAGCCCTCACCGTGCGCGGCAGGCGCTTTTCTTCGTTATACGCCGGAATAATGACAGACAAAAAAACCATATTGTTATAGTATAGCATACGAAAATAAAAAAAATGCGCGCCTTGCGCGCCGTATCTCAAAACTATCCCTGCGTGAGAACTACGGGGCCTTTTTTGGTAATGGCAATGGTATCTTCAATATGGCAAAACAAAGACCCGTCTTTGGTATTAAAACTAAAACCGTCCTTGCCAAGCTTTAGCTTCCAATCCCCTTGCGTAATCATGGGCTCAATGCAGATAACCATGCCCTCTTTCAATTCCGGACCCGTGCCGGGCGTGCCGTAACACAGCACCTTTGGATCTTCATGAAGCTCCCTGCCTATGCCGTGGCCGCAAAGCTCTCGCACCGCGTTATATCCGTTTTTCTCGGCGTGATCCTGTATGGCAAACCCAATATCCCCAAGGCGTTTTCCAACTCGTGTTTCTTTGAGAGCCAGCTCGTGGCATTCTTTTGTAACCCGCAACAATTTCTTTTTTTCTTCGTCAATTTCTCCCACCGGAATCGTGCGCGCCATATCCAAATACCATCCCTGCCATATAAGGCCCATGTCCAGAGTAAGAATATCTCCTTTCTCCAGCGCCCTGCCGGAAGGAGCCGTATGCACGCCTTCGTCATTCACCGCCACGCACAACACTCCGGGAAACCCCTGGTATCCCCGGAAAGCAACCTGCGCCCCCGCCTGAAGAGTAAGCTGTTCGGCAATGGCGTCCAACTCTTTTGTTTTCATTCCCGAACGAACGGCAAGAGCGGTATCTCGCAAAACACGAGCAAGAATATTGCCGCCTTGCCGCATCACGGCAATTTCTTTTTCGGTCTTTATATGAACCATTGTAAAAAAGTAAACTTATGAATAAACTTGGCCCGGCCAAGTTTAAACAAATTTGAAACTCCGGGATCCGGAGGCAAGTCGCTGTAACCCCGCGCAAACTTACCCGATAGCTTTTTGAATATCTTCAAATACCCGCGAAGGCGTTTGATCCGCGTTCACATCAACTGCGGGCAAGCCCTGGGATTCTAAATATTGAAACACCGGTTTTGTCCTTTCGTTGTATTCCCGCAAGCGCACTCTGATAGTTTCAGGATCATCCAGCCCTTTTCTTTTTAACAAGAGAGACCCGTCCAGAGGACACGCAGTCAAATTTTTGGTTTCTTCCCCGTACAGCACAGGGTGGCGCAATAGAGAACAAATCCGCCTGTGAGAATTGCGAAATACCGACCCGTCCTCGCTCAAATTCAAAGAAACAACGCGGATATTCTCTTTGCCGTACAGTTCAAACGCCAAAGGCAAAGCGCTCTGCGCCTCATACAGCGTGCGAAACGCTCCGCTTGTAACAATGCTTTGGCCTGTTTCGCGCAATCGCCGCACCTCGCCCTTCAGCAGATACGCCACCAAAGGCGGATCCATGAGAATGCCGGTTTCCCATTTTTTTTGCTGATCCTGGGCGGTGTAAAAATTTCCCTCAATTTCCACCCGCGCTTCAGATGGAGTGGTTGTAATCCAATGCTCTAAAAACTTGCTTGATTCCACATGACTCCAGCCAAACCGTTCCGCCAGCAACTCCGCCTGCGTTCCCTTTCCCGCTCCCGGAGGACCGAACAAAAGAACAACGCGCGGATTGCTAGAACGAGTCATAATCTCTCATGTGTAATTGGGCGCGAATCTGACGCACGGTTTCCAGCACCACGCTCACCACGATCAACAAGGCGGTGCCTCCCACTAAAAACTGAAACGCTCCAATGGCCGTAACGCCCTGAATAATAGACGGCAAAACGGCGATAACTCCCAGAAACAAAGCCCCGATTAAAAGAATGCGGTTCAGCGTAAAAGAAAGAAAGCGCGCGGTGGGGACTCCCGGCCTCACTCCGGGCACAAACCCTCCCATTTTCTGCAAATTCGTGGAAATGCTCTTTGGGTCAAAAGTGATTGAAGTATAGAAAAATGTAAACGCGACCACCAAAACAAAATATAACAAACCGTAGGTCAATGAAGCGGGATTAAAGAATCCCTGCACCGCCAAGGCGATGCTTCCCACGATTCCTCCCGCGCCGGACAAAAAAGAAGCTATCATGCCGGGAAAAGTAAGCAAGGAAAGCGCGAAAATGATGGGCATCACCCCCGCGGGGTTGATCTGCAAAGGCAGATAGGTTGAAGTTCCGCCGTATACTCTGTTGCCTCTCACTCTTTTGGCGTATGACACCTGAACATTTCTCCGGGCCTCGGTAATAAATACGACTCCCGCTATGATGACGATCGCCATGACAAAAAATATGATGTACGAAAGCAACTTGGACGGATCATACGCGAGTAAAATCTGCCGCACGCTTGCGGGAACGCCAGAAACAATGCCCGCGAAAATAAGCAAAGACACGCCGTTTCCGATTCCCTTCTCCGTAATCAACTCGCCCAGCCACATCAACAGCAATGTCCCTCCGGCCATTGTGCACAGCGCCGTTACAAGCGTTATGGGCGACAAAGAACCGATGATCCCCTGCTGGGAAAGCAGGGCAAGAAACCCGTACCCCTGCGCGAAAGCGAAAGGAACGGTCAACAGCCGCCCGTACTGATTAAACTTCGCTCTTCCCGCCTCTCCTTCCTCTTTATACATGCGCTCTAGCGCGGGGAAGATCATGGTCAGCAGTTGCATAACGATAACGCCGGTGATATAGGGGCCCAAACCCAGCATGACAATTGAAAGATTGTCCATGGCCCCTCCTGTGAAAAGATTCAGGAGTCCAAGCAGTTGATTTCCCGAAAAAAATTGCTGGAGACGTTCCGCGTCAATGCCCGGTATCGGGATATTCGCCATAAGACGAAAAATCACAAATACTCCCAGAATAAACACGATCTTATTGCGAAGATCGGAAAATGTGAATATGCGAGCTATTGAGGATAACATATTCATGTGAAAGTTCCTCCGGCGGCAAGCACCGCCTTTTTCGCGGCCGCAGACGCCGCGCAGCCGTCAATCTTCAAAACTTTCTGCGCGGGACCAGCGCCAATAATCTTTATCTGGGGAGTCCGCCCTCTCACGCGCCTCACAATCCGTTTTTCCAAAAGTAATGCGGGAGTAATAAGAGAGCCCTGCTCAAAATTTCTCTCCAGAGCGGAAAGCGTAACTTCATGGAACATGCTCCTTCTCCCTCTCTTGCGATACCCTTTTCTTTTAGGATAGCGTTTCACCAACTCTCGCACAATGGGAGCAACATTAAAACCGGCCCTTCTTGTTTGCCCTTTCCCTCCCTTGCCGGCGTAAGTCCCCCCCTTGGCCCCCCCTCTTCCTACGCGGCGCGCTTTTTTCCGTTTATGAACCGGTTGTATCTGATGAATCTGCATGATTATGCTTGCTCTGAAATCTGCTCTTGTTTTGCCGCCGGCTGTTCAACGGACTCTTTTTTTACTATTGCCTGCAACTTTCTCAAAGCCAATATGGTTGCCATGGCGTTATTCAATTTATTTCTGCTTCGCGACAAGAGCTTTGCCGAGATATTCTTAATTCCGGCTTTTTCGCATATGATCCGCGTTACTCCTCCCGCAACCAATCCCCTGCCCATGGTCTGGGGTTTTAACAGCACATGAGAAGCTCCAAATGTCGCCTCCACTTCATGGCCTATGGTTTCCCTTATAATAGGAACCACGATAAGGGATTGCTGGGCTTTCTTGGTTGCCTTTTCCACCGCTTGAGAAACATCCAGGCCCTTGGCAACGCCCACGCCAACGCGCTCTTTTCTGTCGCCCGCAACCACCACCGCCCTGAATCTCATCTTTCTTCCGCCTGCGGCCACCCTGGTTACGCGCGCCAAATCAACCAGCTTTGAGTCAAACTCGGACGGCTTTTCCTGCCTTTGCCTTGTCTTAAATCTTCTATCGTCTTTCATAATGTGGTTATAATATAAGACCCTCCGATCTCGCGCCTTCCGCCACCGCTTTCACAACGCCGTGGTATTTATTACCTCCCCGATCAAACACCACCGTCGCTATATTCTTTTCTTTGGCAAGCAAGGCAATGCGTTTTCCAATCTCATTCGCGATCTCCGCGGGCTTCCCCTTCTCGCTTTTCATATCGCTATCTGCCACCATGCCCAAAGTTTTCCCCTGCTGGTCATCAATCAGAGAAGCATACGTATGCTTATTTGAACGAAACACAAACAAACGGGGCTTTTGCAAAGTTCCCGATACCTTTGCCCTGATCCTGCGATGGCGTATATTCCGTTGTACTTTTACGGCGCGTTTCATATATGTATAGCTATGCGATGCCTAAGAAGATCCGGCGGTTGCCGCTTTTTTCCCTTCTTTTCTTCTCACAATCTCGCCCTGGTATCTTACTCCCTTGCCCTTATAGGGCTCCACCGTTCTTAATCTGCGAATACCCGCCGCGAATTCTCCAACCGCTTCCTTGTCTATGCCGGACACGGAAATAACGCTCTTATCAACCGCGCACAGTATTCCCTTAGGAATGTCCACGCGCACCGGGTGCGAAAACCCCAGGTTCAGATTCAATACGGCGCCTTCAACCGAAGCTCGGTATCCGGTTCCTTCAATCTCAAGTTTCTTTTCATATCCTTTATGCACGCCTTCTATCATATTGGAAAACAAAGAACGATACAATCCCCATAAAGAATTGCTCTTCTTTTCCGATATTCCCGCCGGAGGCGTAATAACAAGATTTGATCCCTCAAGAGAAACGCCAAAACCGGGGAATATATCCCTGGAAAGCTCGCCCTTGGGTCCCCGCACCTTCAGCTCTCCGTTTTCCACGAGCGCCGTAACCCCCGAGGGTATTTCAATTGGTTTTTTGCCTATTCTGCTCATGATATTATGACCACAATTCGCATAACACTTCTCCTCCCACATTCAACTTTTTTGCCTCTCCCGCGGTCATCAGTCCTTTAGAGGTGGACACCAGAACAAGGCCCCGCTTTCTGCCGGCTCTTGGAGCATCTGTGGCAGAAGCGTATATTCGCTGGCCCGGCTTTGAGATCCGCCTCGCTCCTCTTACAACCGGAACGCCGTTTTCATACGCGAGAGTTACATCAATGGGCTTTCTCGCGCGCTTTCCTTTAAGCTCCACCTTTTTCACGAATCCCGTTCTTTCTAAAATTTTGGCTATCTCAAACTTCATGCGCGAAAAAGGAATTTCCGCGGTTTCTTTGCGAACCGCCTGCGCGTTGGTTATCCGTATTAACATATCTGATATTGGATCTGTCATATCATGAAAATTACCAGGATGATTTCTTTATTCCCGGAACAAAACCGTTATTCGCCATTTCGCGAAAACACGCCCTGCATAAACCAAAATCCCGCATATATCCTCTTTTTCTTCCGCACCTAAAACATCTCCTTAACGATCTGGATTTAAACTTGGGCGTTCTCTTTGCTTGTTCTATCAATGCTTTTGTTGCCATGTTGTATGCTTTTATGAAGACGCGAATGGAAATCCAAGAGCTCTAAATAACGCCAGCCCTTCTGTTTTGCTTTGCGCCGTGGTCTCCACCGTAATCTCAAGCCCAAACGGAAACCGTATTTTTTCCGGGGAAATTTCCGGAAAAAACATATGCTCTTTTATCCCTATACTGATATTGCCTTTATTGTCAACGGACTCGGGCCGTATCCCTCTGAAATCGCGCGACCTGGGCAAAACCACATGAATCAAGCGATCCAAAAAATGGTACGCGCGCTGGCCCCGCAAAGTTACTTTGGCTCCAATGGCCATGCCTTGGCGCAATTTAAATGTGGCGATTGATTTTTTTGCCCGGGTAAGAGCGGCTCTCTGCCCCGCGATTCTGCTAATATCCTCCAGAACGGCTTCCGCGATCTTTTTTTGCTCGTCATTCGTTTTCGTAACCGAAGCTTTGCCAAATGAAGTGTTTAACACCACTTTAACAACGCGCGGAACAGCCATGGAGTTTGTATAACCAAACTCTGCCTTCAAGGCGGGAATCGCGGTCTTTGCGTATATGTCCTTAAGATTGATCATACTATATCTGGCTCTGGCATTTTTTACATGCCCGGATTTTTATTTCGCCCTGCGCCTTCTTTTGCGTACGGGTCGCCTTTCCGCATTTGGGGCATACCAGCATGATATTTGAAACCGCGACAGGCAGAGTAATATCCACTACTTGACCCTTTTCACCGGTTTTCACCGGTCTTCTGTGTCTTTTTCTTATATTAACGCCTTCAACCACAACCCTGCCTTCGTCTCTCAAGACCTTGCGCACCGCTCCTTTCTTCCCTTTATCTTTTCCTGAAATAACCAGGACTGTGTCTCCTTTCTTGATATTCATGGTTATATGATTTCCGGCGCCAACGCGGCGATCTTGGTAAATCCCATATCGCGAATTTCTCTCGGAAAAGGACCGAACATGCGGGCCCCCTTGGGCTCTTTTTCTTTTTCCAGAATAACGGCGGCATTTTCATCAAACCGGATGTATGAACCGTCTTTTCTTCTGAACGCCCGCTTTTGACGAACTACCACGGCGCGCACAACCTCATGCTTTTTCACCAAACGCCGGGGTTCGGCGACCTTCACGGCGCCAACAATAATATCGCCGATTCTGGCGTATCTCCGGGTTCCTCCTCCCATAACATGAAAGCACTCAATCACTTTTGCTCCCGTGTTATCGGCAATATTCACATGTGTTCTCAATTGAATCATGGTTATGCGGCCTTACCTACTACTTTCCAGCGCTTATCTTTAGACAAGGGCCGCGTTTCTTCAATAGTTACTTTGTCCCCGGTTTTGTACTCGTTATTTTCGTTATGCGCTTTGTAAGATTCGTGAATAGTAAACCGTCTGGCATATTTTTTGTGCATTTTTAAAAGCTCCACCTCCACAACGCAGGTCTTTTCCATCTTATCAGATATAACGATGCCGATAAGCCGTCTCTTTGGCATAAATACATTAATCCTCCTTTTTAATAAATATGGTTTTCACGCTCAATTTATCGGCCGCCTTTCCCAGGGCCTCTTTGGCCATGTCCTCTTTGATGCCTTCAACTTCAAATATAATTCTTCCCGGACGGATGGAAAACACATAGTGATCCACGCCGCCCTTGCCGCCGCCCATGGGGGTCTCCGCCCCCTTCTGGGTTACCGGTTTGTCGGGAAAAATTCTCACCCATATCTTTCCTCCTTTTCTCAAATATCTGATGATCGCCCTTCTGCCTGCCTCAATCTGTCTGGCCGGCACCCATGTCGTTCCCATGGCTTTCAATCCATAGCTACCAAACACAAGCGCGGTGCCCCGGGTCTCAATACCCTTGGCCTTGTCTCTCATCCACTTACTGAGATTTACCCGCTTTGGCGTCAACATACGGCTCTGTTCTGAAATTTTTGATTATTCAAATTCATCTCCCTTATACAACCATACTTTCACGCCAATAGCGCCATAGGTTGTCCTGGCTGTTTCTCTCGCGTACTCTATCTTTGCACGAATCGTCTGCAAAGGCAACCGTCCTTCTTTTAATGATTCGGTTCTCGCGATATCGGCCCCTCCTAAACGGCCCCCTACCTGAAGCCGCGCCCCCTGAATACTCTTATTGGCCATGAGCTTTCCCATTGCCTGCTTTAACACTCTGCGAAAAGGCATGCGCTTTTCCAACTGCTGGGCAATCCATTGAGCCGCCAGCACCGATGACTCCCATGGATTTTTTACTTCGCGAATTTCCAGACGCATATCTTTCATGCCCGGAGCCAACTTTTGAAGCTGTTTTCTCAAAAGTTCAACACCCGCGCCCCCTCTCCCTATGATTAACCCGGGCCGCGCCGAATTGACGATTACGATAATGCGATCCGCGAACCGTTCAATTTCAACCGACTCTAAACCCGCCTCTTTGAGTTTTTTCTCTAGAAACTGGCGGATAAGATAGTCCTGCTGAAGCGCCGTTGAAAAATTGCGCTTGACAATCCATCGGGAAGTCCAGTCCTTGGTTTCGCGAATCCTGAAAATTTTTGGGTGAACTTTGTGAGACATAGATTAAATGCTCTTTCTTTGAAATACATTTCTTTTACCTCCTCTTTGCCCCTCTACCTTTGCTTTCTCTTTCTTTTCAAAAAATGTTCTCTTGCGCGAATTCCCGCCCGCCTTTTTCTCTTGAAGTTCTTTTGTTTTTAGAACTTTCTGAACGGATTTTTCCGCCTTTTTTCCCGCAACCAATTCTCCCAAAACAACAGTTATGTGACTCGTCTTTCTCTGAATCGGGTACGCGGTTCCTTTTGCCCTGGGCCTGATTCTTTTTAACTTGGGTCCCTCATTCACGAACACTTGAGACACAAACAAATTGCCTTCTTCGGCCTGGAAATTGTTTGTGGCGGCCGCGGCCGCGGAATTGAGCGTCTTTAAGACCGGGGTCGCCGCTCTTTTTTCCACGAAACTCAACACGCGCCGCGCGTCAGCGATATTTTTCCCGCGGATAAGATCCGCGACCAGTCGCACTTTTCGCGGAGCTATTCTTAAATATCTCAAATGGGCTTTCATGGGTTATTTCTTTTTTGGTCCCGGCGCCGATTTTGCGGCCGCGGCGGCCGGCGCGGAAGTTGCGGCGGCGGCCTTCTCCTCTTGCTCCTTCTGAACTTTTCCTCCATGGCGGTGGAACTTCGTGGTTGGAGAAAATTCTCCAAGCTTATGCCCAACCATCTCCTCGGTCGCCAAAACCGTCACAAAGTCCTTGCCGTTGTACACCCCAAAATTAAAGCCGATCATCTCGGGAGTAATAGTCGCCCTGCGCGCCCAACTCTTGATAATCTTGCGGTCTCCCGCTTTTAAATCGCGCACCTGCGAGAGCAGTTGTTCGTCTATATACGGTCCTTTTTTTAGTGATCTCGCCATGCTATTTGTTTTTGTTTTTCTTCTTTCTTCTATTTACGATCAATTTGTCGGTCCACTTCTTGTGGCGCGTCTTCACTCCGAGAGCGGGTTTGCCCCATGGGGTCTTTGGATTCTTCAGCCCCCTGCCGGTTCTCCCCTCGCCTCCTCCATGAGGATGATCCACGGGATTCATGACCGTACCTCTCACATTGGGCCTCCGGCCCATCAAACGCGATCTTCCCGCGTTATGAACCCTCTTGTACTGATATTCCGGATTGGACAGCATGCCAACACTCGCAAAACATGCGGATGGCGCTTTTCTGATTTCAGAGGAAGGGAGCTGTAAAAGCGTGTACCCTCCTTCGTGCGCGAGCACTTTCGCGCCCCCTCCTGCAGATCGCGCCATAACGCCGCCCTTGCCCGGATGCAACTCAATATTATGCGCCATAGTGCCTACCGGCATATTAACCAAAAGCATTCTGTTGCCCGGCCGTATCTCCGCTGATTCCGCGCATACAACCTCGTCGCCCGCCTGCAATTCCTGGGGAGCCAAAATATACGCCTTGACTCCATCAAGATATTCAACGAGAGCGATAAAACAATTGCGGTTTGGATCTTTCTCCAGTTGAAGAACTTTTCCCTTCTTTCCAAAATGGCTCTGTCCAAACTCAACCAAGCGATATATTTTTCTCGCTCCTCCCCCTCTTTGCCACGCAGTGATTCTTCCGTCTCTAGACCTGCCTCCGGTCTTTCGGATATGCATAACCAAACTTTTCTGCGGCTTTATGTTTGAAAACGCGTTTGCCATATTTCAATAATATCCTTGTCAAATACCCAACTCTATTGACTGCCCCTCTTTCAAGCGCACGACCGCCTTCTTGGTGCCGGGACGAACACCAACACGCCTCCCTACGCGAATCTTCTTTGCGCGCTTCTGGATCATCTGAATACCGGTCACAACAACGCCAAAACTTTTTTCAACCGCGAATTTTACCGATCCCTTTGTCGCCCCGTCTCGCACCTCAAACACATACTGGCGATGCTTTCCAAGAACAGACGCTTTCTCTGTTCCCCGCGCCTTTATCAAAGGAACTTGCAGAACGCGCATCGCTTTTCCCGCATCTTTTTTCACGGGAGATTTGACTGCTTCTTTCTGAACGCCCGCAATATCCGCGATTTTGCCCGCGATTTTTTTCTTACCCTCCTTTTCCTTTTTAAACATTGAAAATGCCATGGTTATGCGCCGTGAATTTCCGCCAATATCTTTACCGATTCTGCCGGCAACAAAACGACTCCGGCATTCAGCGCGTCAAGCGCGGTCAACTCGCGCGCCTGCATCACTCTCACTCCGGGAAGATTCCGCGCCGACAACAATATCTCCCTTGAAAGAACGGGCAACGCCAGCAAAACGGTTTTGCCGGAAAGCGGAAGCTTTTCAAAAATACCCGCCAGTTGTTTTGTGCCGGGTTTCTCCATATTCAAACCATCCACGACAACGCATTCTTGGTTGCGCGCTTTTTCCGACAATACGCAAAACAACGCGGCCTTGCGCATTTTCTCGTTTATATCACCTCTGTAATTGCGTTCTTTCACGGGACCGTGCGAAACGCCCCCTCCCTTCCAAAGCGGAGACCTGATGGAGCCGTGCCTGGCGCGTCCAGTTCCTTTTTGTCTCCAGGGTTTTTTCCCTCCTCCGGAAACTTCTCCTCTGCCTCTCGCGTGAGCGGAAACCTGGCGCCGGTTGCCCTGCTGAATCACAAGCACCTGGTGCACAAGATCCGCCCGAAAAGGCGCTTCAAACACGCGAGCTGGCAATTCCACGCTTCCTGTTTCTTTCCCCTCTATATTGTAGGTCATGACTCGTGCCATAAATACTATTTCATTGTTCTAATTTCCAAAAGCGTTCCCGGGCTTCCGGGAACCGCCCCTTTCACGGACAACAAATTGCGCTCCGCATCCACCGCGACAATCTCAAGATTTTTCACGGTTATTCTGTCTGAACCCATGCGGCCCGCCATCTTTCTTCCCTTAATCACATGCTGGGGAAACCGCATGCCCGTAGATCCAATGGTTCTTTGCTCGTGCTTTACTCCGTGGCTGGCGTTTCTGCCGGAAAAACCGTGCCGCTTTACCGCGCCCTGAAAACCTTTTCCCTTGGAAATTCCGGATATTCTCACTTTGGTTCCCGCTGAAAATTCAGAAACACTGATGGTTTGCCCCGCCTCGGCGTTCTCAATATTCTTGAATTCTCGCGTGAACCTTGGTTTTTTGGTCTTCTTTTTTTCTCCATACCCAAACTGCGCGGAATCGTATCCGTGCTTTGCCTTGGTTTTTATGGACAAAATTTGTACCGGGCCTGCTTCAATAACCGTAACCGGTATTACCTTGTCTTCTTTAAATATCTGGGTCATGCCCACTTTTTTCCCTAAAATCGCTTTCATGCAAGAGTTTTTTTACAAAAAAAATAGAGGCGTAACCTCATTTGTTACCCTGACTGCTCTGCCCTTCACAAGAGAAGCAAAACCGCCATATTCATAGAGTACACGAATGCTAAAAAAATGTCAACGGGTTGCCGTAAACTTAAAACCGCCGAAAGGCGGTTTTAAGCAATATCTTTGATGCGCTGTTATCTACATCTTTATTTCAATATCAACCCCGGCGGGAAGATTCAAACTGGTAAGGGATTCTATAACCTTGGGGTTCGGGCTCAAAATATCCAGGATTCTCTTGTGAGAACGCATCTCATATTGCTCTCTGGCATCCTTATGCACGAAAGAAGATCTGTTGACCGTGTATTTCCTGATCTCCGTTGGCAGAGGCACGGGACCCACAAGCTGACACCCGTGGCGCAGAGCCGTATCTATAATCTGGCGACACGAAGCGTCAATCACTTTGTGATCATACGCCGAAATCTTAATTCTGATTCTCGGCTGGGCCTGTGTTTCTTTTTGCGCAACTGCCTTTGGCATATCAATCTGTATATATGCTGACTACTTGGTAATCTTGGCCACCACTCCTGCTCCCACGGTCTTTCCCCCTTCACGAATGGCGAATCTCTGTTTTTCTTCCATTGCAATGGGAACCAAAAGCTTTACCTTCAAATTAACCGTATCTCCGGGCATAACCATTTCGGTCCCCTCGGGAAGTTCCACCTCTCCGGTTACATCCGTTGTTCTAAAATAAAACTGCGGTTTATATCCCTTAAAGAACGGCGTATGTCTTCCGCCTTCTTCTTTGGCGAGAATATACACTTCGGTGTCAAACTCGGTATGGGGGGTTACGGATCCGTTTTTCGCAAGCACCTGCCCGCGCTCCACATCTTCTTTCTTTGTGCCTCGCAAAAGAAGTCCCACATTATCCCCGGCTCTTCCCTCATCCAGGGACTTGTTAAACATCTCAACAGACACCACAACCGTCTTTGAAGTGGGGCGAATGCCGACTACTTCAACTTCTTCATTCTGTTTTATGATTCCTCTTTCAATCCTTCCGGTTACCACGGTTCCCCTTCCTTCAATGGAGAACACATCTTCCACTGCCATTAAAAAGGGTTTTTCCAGTTCCCGCACCGGCTCTGCGATGCTGGCATCCACCGCCTCCATGAGCTGAAGGATTGGCTTTGCCGCCTCCTCATCCGCCGATTTTGCTTCCAATGCTTTCAAAGCTGAACCCCGGATAACAGGAATGTTGTCTCCGTCGTAATTGTACTTTTTCAAGAGCTCCCGCACCTCTGACTCCACCAAATCAATAATTTCAGGGTCATCAACCATGTCCACTTTGTTCAAGAATACCACCAAAGAAGGCAATCCCACCTGGCGGGCGAGCAAAATATGCTCTCTGGTCTGGGGCATGGGCCCGTCCGGAGCTGAAACCACCAAAATTCCTCCGTCCATTTGCGCCGCTCCCGTAATCATGTTCTTAATAAAATCGGCGTGACCCGGACAGTCAATGTGCTCGTAATGGCGCTTCTCGGTCTCGTACTCCAAATGAGTGATGTTGATGGTGATGCCTCTTTGCTTTTCCTCCGGAGCCGCGTCAATCTGATCCACGGACCTCTCTGTTGCGTTAAAACCCTTTAACTTCAACACATGCAAAATGGACGCTGACAATGTGGTCTTTCCGTGATCCACATGACCGATGGTTCCAATATTCACATGCGGCTTTGTCCGTTCAAATTTTCCTGCCATAAAAATAGTTTTTAGTTTGTAGTTGTTAGTTTTTAGGACTTACGAATGCCTGCTCCGCAAGTACCCGCGCGACGATTTCTATTATAGCGGCAAATCATCAAGTGTCAACTCTCCCGATTCGGGCAGGATCGACTGCTCCTCCCTTTCATACGAGCTGACCGGGGGCGTATCTCCTACTTTCTCTTGAAAAGCTTTGTACGGCAATATAATCATAACCGGATTGCCATTCTCCACAATAACGACCTTCCCTCCGCCGTCTCCCAATAGCTTTTGTATTTCTTTGAGATCCATATGCTATTTTCGCTTACCTTCAATAATTTCCTGGGCGATATTTGAGGGTACCTCCTCATAGCCGTTAAACTCCATGGTAAATGTTCCCCGCCCTTCCGTCAAGGAACGGATGGAAGTCGCGTACCCGAACATTTCAGACAACGGAATCTTGGAATTGATAACCTTCAAATTCACCCGATCGTCCGTTTGTTCAATGCGCCCTCTGCGCGCGGACAGATCTCCTATGACATCTCCCAGGAAGTTAGGCGGAACAACAACCTCCAATTTCATAATGGGCTCTAAAATAACGGGTTTTGCTTTTCTGGCCGCTCCCTGGAAAGCCATGGACGCGGCTATCTTAAAGGCAAACTCCGAAGAATCCACCTCGTGGAACGATCCGTCGGTTACGGTGGCCTTTACATCTATCACGGTGTACCCGGCAAGGATTCCCCTGTCTAATGCCTCTTTCACGCCCTTCTCAATGGCCGGAATATACTCCTGGGGAATAACGCCTCCTTTTATCTGATTCACGAATTCAAATCCGGATCCGCGCTCTTTTGATTCAACTTCCAGCACCACATGTCCGTATTGGCCGCGCCCTCCGGACTGCCGCACATATTTTTCTTCTCCTTCCGCCTGACTCTTAATGGTTTCTTTATACGCAACCTGCGGTCTTCCCACTTTCGCATCCACGCTAAATTCCCGCTTCATGCGATCAACAATGATTTCCAAATGCAACTCTCCCATGCCAGAAATAATGGTCTCTCCGGTCTCCTGGTCCGAACTCACCCTGAATGTGGGGTCCTCGTCAGATAAACGTTTTAACGCCAAACTCATTTTTTCTTGATCCGCCTTGGTTGCCGGCTCTATGCGCACGGAAATGACCGGCTCGGGAAACACAATTTGCTCCAACAAAATCGGGCTTGCCTCATCGCACAAAGTATGCCCGGTTATGGTTCCCTTTAAGCCGACAGTGGCGGCAATATCGCCCGCGTACAATTCATCCACCTCTTCTCTCTCATTGGCGTGCATGCGCAATATTCTGCTAATACGCTCGCGTTCGCCCGTGGTTGCGTTTAAAACATACGATCCCTTCTGCAATGCTCCCGAATACACCCTAAAATAGGTAAGGGAACCCACAAAAGGATCGGAAGCGATTTTAAACGCGAGAGCTGAAAATGGCTCGTCATCCTTGGCATGCCGCTGAATCTCCTGCCCCGTCTTTGAGTCCGTTCCAATGATAGCCGGAACATCCGCGGGACTTGGAAGATAATCAATAACCCCGTCAAGCATAAGCTGAACCCCTTTGTTTTTCAGCGAAGACCCCGTAAACACCGGCACCAGCTTATTCTCCAGAGATGCCCTGCGAAGCACTCGTTTTATATCGTCAACATTAAGCTCTGCTCCCGCCACATACGCATTCATCAATACCTCATCTTCTCCCGCCACTTTTTCCAAGAGGCGTTCTCTCCATGCTTTTGCCGTTTCCAGAACATCGGCGGGAATGTCAATCTCTTTTACCGTCTGGCCAAACTCTCCTTCAAACGCGTATGCTTTCATGCCGATAAGATCCACGATGCCGGAGAATTGGTCCTCCGCTCCAATGGGATACTGCACCGCGACGGCGTTGGGGTTTAACTTTTCCTGGATAGAGGCAAAGCTTTTTTCAAAATCAGCGCCCATGCGGTCAAGCTTGTTGATGAAACAAATGCGGGGGACTCCAAACTTATCGGCCTGACGCCACACGGTTTCCGACTGCGGTTCCACGCCCGCCACGCCGTCAAAAAGCACCACGGCCCCATCCAATACACGCAAAGATCGCTGAACCTCAACGGTAAAATCAATATGCCCCGGCGTATCAATGCTCTGAATGCGGTAAGTGTTCTCCTGCTTGTTATCCAGATAGGTGGGGACCCAAAAACATGTGGTTGCTGCGGAAGTAATGGTAATCCCCCGCTCTCTTTCTTGCACCATCCAGTCCATGACAGCGGCTCCTTCGTGAACCTCGCCTATTTTATGCGAAATGCCCGTGTAAAACAAAATGCGCTCGGATGTCGTTGTTTTTCCAGCGTCAATATGGGCGATAATTCCTATGTCTCTTACTTTCTCAATGGGATATTGTCTGGGCATACC
>JACQMR010000011.1 GCA_016203455.1 Candidatus Wildermuthbacteria bacterium | reverse complement strand
CTAAAAACTAAAAACTACCAACTAAAAACTATAGCAGAATGTGGTACAGTATGGCTATGGCGTATATCAAGAGATTAGGGGACATGGGAAAAGAGGATGTTGGAATTGCCGGAGGCAAGGGATTTTCTCTTGGAGATATGACGAAAGCGGGGATTCCCGTTTCTGCCCTGTCTTTAATGGCGTGCGAGGCGTGGGATCTGGGAGAAAGGGTGAATATGCCGCTCGCGTGCCAGGGGGCGTTGTTTTTTAATCCGTTGTTTTTATATGTGCCGGGCAAGGGCATATCCGCGTATTACGATTTTGCCGATCCCGGGCAGAATCCAGCCGCCGCGGCAGAGTATTTTAACTCCAGGGAAGATGAGGTTGCGGAGTTAAAAGAAAAACTTGAGGAAGGATGCGTAAAGGCAAGGTTTTTGACTTCCAGAAAAGACCCAAAGAAATTTAAAGAATTGTTTGAAACGATTCTTGCCGTATGGCCCGGGATTGCTTTGAGCGTTATGTTTGGCGAGGCGAAGGACCGGGGATTGCCGGTTTCAGAAAAACTTTTAACTCTATGGCAGACAATGCGCAAAGAAAGTGAAGGGGTTTTGCGCGGGGGCGCAGAGGCGTTGCTTGAATCGGCGCGGGCGTTATTGCTCAAGGCGTACAAAAAAGAGGCGGGGTTTTTGCTGTTTAAAGAGATTTTTTCCGGAGAGTTGCCCTCACAAAAGGAGGTAGAAAAGAGAAAATCCGGTTTCGTGTATTATTGCGGGGAACTGTATTCGGGTGAAAGCGCGGCGGAGTTTTTAGGGGAACAACATTTGATTATTGCGGGAGATGAGAGAAGCCCGCGTTTTTGGGGCAAAAACAGCGACCCGGGTTTTTAAACACGGCGATCTTGTCCCTTATCGCCAGAATATCTGAAGAAATGATCGTGTAGTTTTTGGTTTGTGTAAACCTTGACAAAATATACAATCCATGCTATTGTATATTTAGTTTTGGCGAAGGAGGATCTATGGCTACCAGTTGCGCTATGGCACGGTGGGGGGACTGTTCCCCCGAGGTGCCGCCGGCTTTTTGTGAGTCTCTAGATGTGGTATTGTGTTCCAAGCATCACACAGAAACGCATAGCGGAAACAGCTATGCGGTGGACGACCAGACGCGGTCGTACCACTGCCGCAAAAAGCGGCGTGTGGTGGAATAGGTCGCAAGGAGAAAGGTGTTGGTCCGATTCCAACCCTTTCTCCTCCGCAATTCAGGTTTTCACTCTGAACTTGTTGAAGGGACTTGCCCTGAACTTGTTGAAGGGTGGAAAATTGAATTGCGGTTTTTGTTTGAACTTGAAATATGATATAATAAAGGCATGGAAACGCTGAAGAAAAAGACAATGTTTTGGGATGTTGCTACGATGGATGTTGAAAAAAACGCAGGATTTATCATTGGCAGAATATTGAACTTTGGCGACGCAGACGATTTTAGATGGGCGGTTCGCGCGTATGGGTTAGAAAAGATCAAAGAGGGTATTCTCAAAAGCAAAACATTAAGCGCGAAATCTCTTTCTTTTTGGTGCCAGTATTTTCACATTAATCCGGAGCAATGCATAAGCAAACTCTTGAGAAAAACACCGAGCGCGTTTTCGCAACGATAGCCCAAAGCGGAGTTATAAACAATTTTTATCTTGCCGGCAGAACGGCTTTGGCACTTGAACTTGGGCACAGGAAATCCGAAGATTTGGATTGGTTTTCGTCTTCGCCGTTTTTTGGTGAAACAATCAAGAAAAAACTTTCAGAATTGGGCGAGCTTGAACTCACGAGCGAAGAAGACGGCACGATTCATGGATTGCTGGATGGGGTGAAAGTAAGTTTTTTGAGATATGATTATGGCATGTTGTTTCCCTTTATTCGTTTTGAAAACGCTAATCTTGCTGATGAACGAGATATCGCGGGGATGAAGATTGACGCGATGTCTTCACGGGGAAGTAAAAAGGACTTCATAGACATCTACTTTCTTTTAGAGAAATATCCTCTGTTTGAACTTATCGGGTTTTTTGAAAAAAAATACAGAAACATCCAATTTAACAAGCTGCATATTTTCAAAAGCTTGGTTTTTTTTGAGGACGCAGAAGCAGAACCCATGCCTGTCATGATACGGGAAGTTGATTGGGAAGCAGTGAAACAAAAAATACAGACGGCAACAAATAGTATTCTAGGATCACAATCGTAGATTTGCGGATTTTGTTTTTTATAGACGAACGGTTTTTGGTGTGGTACAAAAAGAGCGTTGCCGATGTAGCTCAGTGGGCCAGAGTGAACTGCTTCACTCTGGCGGGCGGTTTAGCGAATCCTCCGCGGTGAGCGTTAAAAACCGCACCGGCATGATATTGATAATCGTGGAAGAAGAAATGGTAACGGTATAACAGTATTGCCGATGTAGCTCAGCGGTAGAGCAATTCTTTCGTAAAGAATAGGTCGTCGGTTCAAATCCGACCATCGGCTCTATGACGCATTATGTGTATATATTAGAGAGCGTAAAGACCAAGAAATATTATATTGGCGTAAGCAATAATGTGCGTCGCAGATTTACAGAGCATAATTTAGGGCTTTCAAGGTCAACAGCACCGCTTCGGCCTTTTATTCTGAAACGGGTTGAGCGTTTTGAGAATATCAAAGTAGCATATCAGCGGGAGCGTTTTCTTAAAAATAAGAAAAGTCGTAGAATCATTGAACTCATTATTGAGAGCGGTCCCGATGTTCTTGCGGAGCAAGAAGTCGGGATCCCGATTTTGCGATAGCAAACATCGGGAGTTCAAATCTCGCCTCCGGCTCCGCCGCTTTTTCTTTTCATTCGTTAGAAGATGCAGTACACTAAAAGAATGGAACGCAAGGAATCGCAGTCGCAAGAGTTTGCTAACCGCCTCCGCGTATTGGAGGACTGTCTTTGACCTTGCGAAAAAGAAAAAAAGAATTGAAGAGATAGAAAAAGAACTGGAACGGCCGGACGCGTGGGGAAATACCCAACAAGCGGGAGAGCTTTCGCGAGAATTAGCGGAGATAAAAAAGGATGCCGCGGAATACGGGGATCTTCAGAAACGATTTTTTGATATTCAAGAACTGCAAGCTTTGGATTTGCCGGAAGACGACATGGCAACGGAACTTGCAAAACAGATTGCTGAATTTACCGCGTTGCTGGGCAAGGCGGAATACGCGGTGTTTCTGGGCGGGCCGCATGATAGGGGAGATGCTTTGCTTACCATAACCGCCGGAGCGGGGGGCCAGGACGCGCAGGACTGGGCAACCATATTGTGCCGCATGTATCAAAGATACGCGGATGGCAAGGGGTGGAAGGCAGAAGAACTGGATCATTCCTGGGGCGAGCAGGGAGCTGAAGGCAGGGTAGGCACCAAGCAGGCATCTTTTGAAATTCAAGGCAGATACGCGTACGGCTTTTTGAAAAGAGAAAGCGGGGTGCATCGTCTGGTGCGAATGTCTCCGTTTTCGGCAAAAGCATTGAGGCATACCTCGTTTGCTTCCGTGGAGGTTTTGCCTAAAATTGATATGGCAAAAGAAAAAGACATTGTGATGAAAGAAGACGATTTGCGCGTTGACACTTTTAACGCTTCGGGTCCCGGGGGTCAGAATGTGAACAAACGAGAAACAGCCATACGGGTTACGCATATTAGTACGGGCATTGTGGTTACTTGCCAAAGCCAGAGGTCTCAACAGCAAAACAAAGAAAAGGCCATGGAAATACTCGCGGGAAAGCTGTATCAGAAGCGCGCGGAGGCGCAAGAAAAAGAGCTTGCTGTTTTGCGGGGCGAGAAAAAAGCAATTGAATGGGGGAGCCAGGTTCGTTCGTATGTGCTGGCGCCGTACCAGATGGTAAAAGACCACCGCACAGATGTGGAAACGAGCCAGGTGGAGAAAGTGCTCAACGGAGATTTGGATGCGTTTATAGACGGGGAAATCAGAGCGTCATAATGATATTGTTTAAAGAGGTAACAAAGATATACGCTCCGGAGCGCCCCGCGGTAGACAATGTGTCTTTTGGCGTGGAGCCGGGAGAGTTTACTTCTTTGGTGGGAAAATCGGGTTCGGGCAAAACCACGCTGTTGAAACTTTTTTTGAGAGAAGAGTTTCCCACAGCCGGACAGGTTATGTTTGGCGAGCAAAATGTCCATGAAATTCCGGATGTCCGTTTGCCGGAATTCCGCAGAAAAGTCGGCATGGTGTTTCAGGACTATAAATTGTTGCAGTACAAGACCGCGTATGAGAATGTGGCATATGTCATGGAGGTTATGGGAGCCAAAGAAGAAGACATAGAGCGAGATGTCATGGAGGTATTGGATATTGTGGGTTTGGAAGATCAGGCGGAGCAGTATCCGTACCAGCTTTCCGGAGGAGAAAAACAGAGAGTCGCCATAGCGAGGTCTTTGATACATCGTCCCGATATTATTATCGCAGACGAACCCACTGGCAATTTAGACCCGTATCACACCAAAGACATTGTTGCTTTGCTCGTGAAGATCAATGAACTTGGAACCACGGTTATTCTGGCAACGCATAATAAGGATGTCATTAATAAATTGGGGAAACGGGTGCTTACTTTGGAAGACGGAAAATTAATCCGCGATGAAAAGCGCGGAAGATTTATGTTGTAGCGCATGCTTACGGGATTTAAGAGAATTGTAAGGTCCGGGTGGGAAAAGTTCGCGAGAGACAAGAGTTCTTCCGGAGCGGCGCTGTTTACCATGGTGATTGTTTTGTCTGTTGTTGCCGCGCTCTATTGCTTTCAGGGGGCAAGTTCGTTTTTTGTGTCAAGCTTGCAAGAAAGCGTGGATATCAGCGCGTATATCGCAGATACCGCCAGCTCTGAAGACATAGAGAAACTTGAGGCAAGCGTGAAAGCCCTGCCCGAGGTAAAGCAGGCGGAGTTTATTTCAAAAGAGGAGGCATTGGAGCGGTTTGTGAACGATCATAAAAATGACGAGGTGATTTTGCAGTCATTGGAGGTTTTGGGCCAGAACCCGCTTTCTGCTTCCCTAAACATTAAAGCGCGGGGGTCGGAGCACTACCCGGCGATAGCTGAATTCCTGGAGGACCCTTCTTTGTCTTCCGTTGTTTCTTTTGTTGATTACAGGGATCGGGCGCGCATTATAGAACGGCTGGAAAAGCTGGCAGACGGCATACGGGGCGCGGCCTTGTTTTTCATAGTGTTTGCAGGACTTATCGGCGTGCTGGTCGCGTTTAACACGACGCGGCTCACCATTTATTCTTCAAGAGACGAGGTGGAAGTGATGCGTTTGGTGGGGGCAGGCAACTGGTATATTCGGGGCCCGTTTCTCATGCAGGGGGTTGTGGTGGGGGTATTCGCCACGCTTATTGTTTTGCTGTTTATGTTTCCCGCGGCCATGTTTCTGGGAGTGAGAGTGAGTTCTTTTGTGCCCGGGTTTGACCTCTTTCAGTTTTTTGCCTCCAACATTGTCTGGATTCTTCTTTTGCAGTTGGGCGTGGGAATAGGGCTGGGCGTTTTCTCCGCTTTAATTGCCATACGCAAGTATCTCAAAGTGTAATCCTCTTTAAAACTTGGTCCGACCAAGTTATCCACAACTTGGTCGGGCCAAGTTTTAACGGCTATGCACAGGCAGGGGGTTGCCGGAGGGTTGAAAAATAGGGGATTTGCGCTATAGTGCTACTGTGTTTTATTTCTTGTTGGCTTGTACGCCGATGAGGCGTATTGCAGGATCGTTTAGCGGCCCGCCCGCCATCGCAAGCATGAGCTTGCTCAAGCGTTGCGGGCGGATAGAAGTTATATGGTATAGAAAGATTACAAACCTTTGCGGGATCGTCTAGCGGTAGGACATGGCCCTCTGGAGGCCAGTACCCTGGTTCGAATCCAGGTCCCGCAGCTCTTTGTCGCCTCTACTGTAGTAAGACCTCTGGTCGCTTAAGATAAAAGCGACAAAGATACCATACCTTGCAAGGTATGGTATTCCTTAAACCCGCGCTTCTGCTCCTCAGTGCCTTCGGCCATATTATATTAAGGCGACGAAGTCGCTGAACAGCGGTGAAGCGTTACCTAGTATTCGGCCCCATTAAAATAAAAAAGAAGAAGATACCGTGCCTTGCAAGGTATGGTATTTCTGAAAACCTCTGGTCGTTTAAGATAAAAGCGACAGAGATACCGTGCCTCGCAAGGTACGGTATCCCTTGTTGGATTTTGCAAGTGCTGTGCAAGTCTGACTTGCACAGCTCGGATAAACCCAATGTTCTAGACCGAGGTACACAGCCAAGGTTGGAAGTATCGAGGAGATTTATATCCTTGAAGCCATGTACATTTCTTATATGCACAAGTACTAAAGGTTATCCACAATCTTTTTATTAAAAAATCAACTAACCCCATGAAAAATCTATCACCAGCTACTTTTGTCTTGATTGGTGTTATTCTTGTAGAGTTTAGCTTCGTCTTTCAGGGTATTCTGTCTGATATGTTTGGGATTTTTGGAACAGCCTTGCTTATCATAGGAGGAATACATATGATAATAGGGAGAAAACATTCAAGTAATAGACAGTAATAACGAGATAGAATAATAAGGTGATTGTGGTATGAAAAATAGTTTCCTAAATATTATAGGAATTGTTCTATGGATATCTTATTTTTATTTTCTTCTTACAGTAGAAGATAAATTTGTTCTTGGACTTATTTCTGGGATAGTTATTGGAGGAACGATTTTAGGAGTTATCTTGGTCATTCGGGGACAAGAACAAAGGAAAGATTGATACACTTGGTAAGTAATTTTATGCTAGAACAAAGAAGAAAAGACTCGGTAGAGAAAGTTCTACATGATTGTATAAAATATGCGGAAACGCGGAGGATCGATACTCCAACTGCTTTTGCAGAATATATCAAGGCGCGCCAGGGAGAAATTTTCAAAGAAAAAAGCAAAATAGAATCATCAAGGGCAAAAATAAAACATCTTGAGAAGCAGAAGATGTTGGCCGAAGAAGCCTTAACGCGCTTTTGGATTAAAGAAAGCATATGCAGAAGAAAAAAGAGTTCTGTATCGCTTTAAGACATAGTTATGTTTTTTTCTAAAAATATACCGCCAAAGACCACTCTTAAAAATTTGATTGAGGTGCCACATCTCGAACAAGTTCTTCTCTGGTTTCTGCAAAATGACTCTTTCTTCGATACGCTCACGGATGAAAACATAAAAGTATTTTTCATAGGTGGATGGGGACGCGAATTGAGCGATGTAGAAAAACTCTTTTCTGAAGAGCCTCCAGAGAATCAAAATATATTCCGATATCTTACAATTATGATATGGCGCGAAATCGTTGATGTACTACAATCCATGCAAAATTCAAAAAACATGGGTCTACCAGCAAAAGAATTTTTTGCCGATAAACTTAAGGTACTTGGTAATGAGAGTGATAAAACAATCGGGAAGGTCTTTGAAATTGCTAATAAATATGGAGTGGATCCGACTAACTTTAACGCAGAGAAAGACTTAGAACAGTTCAACGCGCTAGATGCAACTTATTTTAAGACTGCTTTTGTCAAAGATGTATTTCTTTCTACCGAGATTCGTCTGCTGGCGTGGATTTACCAAGATTTATTCAACGAAAAGTATAGTTTCCCTAAATAATCTTTTTCGGTCTCATTTTGTGCTAAAATAGACCCGACCGAGACGGGTAGATGAGACACCCTTCGAAAACCCTGAAATCCCTCTTAAACCCTCGGTTCTAGACCGAGGCACATAGCTCTTTGTCGCCGCTATTCTAGTAAGACCTCTGATCGCTTAAGATAAAAGCGACAAAGATACCGTACCTAGCAAGGTACGGTATTCCTTGTTGGATTTTGTGCAAGTCCGACTTGCACAGCATGTTAGCGTGGATGTTGAGCTTACTCCTCGGGGCTTGACAAAATACTAGTGGCGTGTTACAAAATCTTCAAGCTTCAGGCAAACTGGAGCAAAAGGAGGGTGTACTTTGAAAAAAGTACTGGTTGTCGCAGGGTTATTTTGTCTCCTGATCGCCATCGCGGCGATCTTCCTGGTTGGGTCGGCGGGCGCCGATGAGGTGGAAACCTGCCCCACCCCGGAGGGGTTCCAGGGGTATCTGGCCCCCGCCGCCGGCCGCTGGGGTTACGGTGAGGACCAGGGTGGGGGAGTGTGCTTGGTTGTCGGCGCCGTGGATGGCGTCGTCAATGTCTGGCCACCGCACCTCACGGTGCGGTGGGACAGTAAGGAACTGATTCAAGAGCCGGGAGATACCCGGTTCCCCGGGAATTTTTTGTGGGGGAATCCGTTCCCTCACGAGGATCCTCACAAGATGGCTATGGTAACAGCCATCTTGGTCCAAGGGGGAAACCCCGAGGACCTCTGGATCAGTAAGTCCGGCTTAATTCGTACCCTTTGCGGCATGGGCCAAGGGGTGTGGCTAAACACCCCCACGGCCTATGTCCTTACTTCTGGGAATGGCGTGTGGGTCTCGGTAAAGGGGACCGAGACCGCGTATTACATTACTAGGGACGGGTGCGACACCCTCCCTATTTACGCCCCCCGGGTGGTCCCGGAACCACAGCCAGTGGAAATCTTGCTGTCCGACCTTGAAGATCCCGAGCCATACGAAAATATGGCACGGGACCTCCAGGCGGCCGGATGGTCACCGGAGGCGGTGGAGTATTTCGCCAGCGGGTCGGCAAAGTACACCGTCATGCCGGCGGCGGTGTGCTTGGCGGGCGGGACCCCGCCAGATCACCAGGAGGTTGTGGTCTCGGGGTTGCCTCCCGAGGCCGTGGCCTCTTGCCGGTAGGTTTTAAGCTTGGTTGGGGGTTGGGGTAAAACCCAACCAAGCAAGAGCGGACGAAGGAAACTTCGCCCGCTTTTTTCTTTTGCGCGCCTGCCATGCTGTGCAAGTCGGACTTGCACAGCATGGCAGGGGGGGTGTTGGGCCTGCTGTCTCGGGGCTTGACAAAATATGCAATGTATGTTAATATGTGTTTATTCGGCAAGATTAAGACACGGGAGGAAAAAAATGAGTTCTTTGAAATTCCCAATGGTCCATTATTACACCGGGGGGGACCCCCGGAACCATCGGTGCGGCGCGTTTTGCCGCACTGTGGAGAAGGAACCCCAGGCCTTGGCAGGCCTGGTGATTCTAGCTCCGCCACCGTCGTCCCCCCCGGCCTCAGCGGCTACCCTGGCCCCCAAGGTCGGGATTGATTTTCGGGCCTGGGCCATCCTGGCCCTGGCCGGTGCTGTTCTGATTCTGGCGATCGCCGTCTTTATGACGGCGTGGTCAGACCCGGCCCCCGCGGTGATTGTGGGGGAGGCGGGGCCGGTCGGTCCCCAGGGGCCGGCTGGCCCCATGGGTCCCAAAGGGGACCCCGGGATTTCCTCCGTGACCACGGTCACGGAGGCGGCCTCAATCCCAGCCCCAACGGCCACCCCGGCCCCCACGGCAACTCCGGAGCCAACGGCGATGGCCACCCCTGTCCCGACCCCAACGGCCACCCCGGCCCCCACGGCAACTCCGGAGCCAACGGCTACTGTACTGGAGTCGATGGGCTTGGCGCCAGTTGAAAGCTGGTGGTCATGTCCATCCGCCTTTTTTACGGCTCAAGCAGGAGAGCCGGGGTGGATCTTCCTCTGCCCTGACGGCGAACACGCCGTCAATCTGAAGGGAGAGGCGATCTCTCTCAAGGGGAGGTTTGGAAGATAAAATTAAAAAAAGCCGACGGAGGTTGAAACCTCCGCCGGCTTTTCAATTTGAATTTTGACATATTTTAAGTTCCATGGTAGCGTATAAGTCATGGAAGAACAGAAAAGCGAACATTCGGGATTTTACGGCCTGGGCATTGCACCGGTCATTTTGGATATTTTAGGGAAATTGAAATTTACCATGCCCACGCCCATTCAGGCGCAGGCGATACCTTCGGCCATACAGGGGAAAGATGTGGTGGGTATAGCCCAGACAGGCACGGGAAAAACTTTGGCGTTTGGGATTCCCATGATTCAGCTGTTGGCGAAATCCGGCAAGAGGGGATTGGTTGTTTTGCCCACAAGGGAACTTGCTCTGCAGGTGGAAGAAGCATTGCGGAGAATTGGAGGGTCCATGGGAATGCGAACCGTAGTATTGATTGGCGGTGCTTCTTTTGTTCCTCAAAAACGAGATCTCATGCGCAGGCCTCATGTGATTATAGCTACGCCCGGCCGTTTGCTGGATCATTTAAACCAAAGAAATGTGAGTTTGAGCGATATTGGCATTGCGGTGCTGGATGAAGCGGATCGCATGTTGGACATGGGATTTTTGCCCCAAATTCAAAAGATTTTGCACGCTCTGCACAATGAACGGCAGACCATGCTGTTTTCAGCGACCATGCCCCACGAAATTATGAAAATCGCCGCAGGATACATGAAATTGCCCGTGCGCATTGAGGTTGCGCCCGCCGGAACCACCGCAGATAGGGTGGCGCAAGAGGTGTTTATCGTGCCAAGAGAGCAGAAATTGGCTTTGCTTTTGAAATTGCTTGAGCAGTACAAAGGATCGGCCCTGGTGTTCAGCAGAACCAAATACGGCGCGGAAAAGATTATGCGCCAGATTCGCGCCGGTGGGATTTCCGCGGCGGAACTTCATTCAAACAGATCGTTGAGTCAGAGAAGGGAGGCCCTGGAAGGGTTTAAGCGCGGAACATACCGCGTGCTTGTTGCCACAGATATTGCTTCTCGCGGCATTGATGTCGCGGGGATTGAAACGGTCATTAATTTTGATTTGCCGGCAACATCGGAGGATTATGTGCACAGAATAGGCCGCACCGCGAGAGCCGGAGCGGAGGGCAGGGCCGTAACATTCGCGACTCCCCAGGAACAAAGGGATATCCGCGGCATTGAGCGCATGATACGAAAAAGCATTCCTGTTTCGCGGTTGCCGGAATTGCCAAGAGTCGCGCCGGCCGCGTTCGTTCCCGAAGAGCCGCGCAGGCAAGAGAGAAGGCCGTATGGCAGACAGGGCGGGTTTGTGAGAACCGGTTCTGCCAGCCGCGGCAGACGGCCGTTTCAGAGAACTGCGAGATGGAAGTAATGCGCATAAAACACTGATTTTGAATTTAAAAACACTCCTTTTATGCAAGTCCTTTGTGAGACATTTGAAATTGTTTTTGAATTTGAAATTTATCATTTGAAATGATTCCCATAGAGGATCATTTCTTACTTTTGTTTTTTGATTTTTTTTTGGTAATATAACGGCATGTCAAGCAATAAATCCGGGGGGAATATCTACCAGGGAGGGCAGATTTGTCTTCCGCCTTCCGTTATAGCAAAACTCATGAACCTGCCGCCGGAGAAGGTTTCCGGCATGCGGCTCCCCAGAATCATGGAGGAATTCGCCAAAGGGTTTGAGTTTCTCAAACACTACGGCAAGTCCGTTACATTCTTTGGTTCAACCAGGTCCACGGAAAGCTCTAAAGAATATCAGGAGGCGCGGCAACTGGCGGGCATGTTTGCAAAAGAAGGATTCGCGGTGATTACCGGAGGAGGGCCCGGCATCATGGAGGCGGCAAACAGGGGGGCAACCGAGGCGGGAGGGAAATCCGCCGGGATTAACATTCAGCTGGATGCGGTGCAGAATGTGAACCCGTTTGTTCAAGAGTCAATTTCTTTTCATCATTTTTTCGCGAGAAAAGTAATGCTTGCGTTCGCTTCGGAGGTGTATATTTTTTTTCCGGGCGGGTTTGGAACGCTGGACGAGTTCTTTGAGATTACAACTTTGGTGCAGACGAGAAAGATTGAGTCCATTCCGGTGATTCTGCTGGGCAAGGAATACTGGACTCCTCTGCTTTCGTGGATTGAAAAAGATCTGCTTAAAAAGCGCGCGGCCGTGGACGCTGAAGATGTGCATATTTATCGCCTGGCAAAAAATATTGACGACGCTTTTGACACGGCGCGCCGGCTGGCTATACGAGATCTTGTGAGAACCGCGTAAAAAGCGCAGTGGGGTCTGACCCCACCGCGCTTTTTAGCAAGGCGAGCATTGACAGGTTGTTTGGTTCTGTGTAAGATATTTTCAAGTTCTTTTGAAATCAAGCGCTCCTGCCTGAATCCGGAGAATACCGGCTTAGACAGGAACGCTTGATGCGGTTTTCGTATAATTTAGAGAATATGTCCTTTGCGGATTATTCTCATGGCCTTAAACAGGCCAAAAAGATACGAAACCACAGCAAGGTTCCTCTTATATTTTATTGTCTTGCTCTGTACGGGGGAGGTCCCATGAAGGATTGCGATGACCCACCCTGGCACCTTCTCCTGTGATGGGAGGAGGGGGGCCGGCATTCTTGCTCCATGCCGGCCCCAATATATTTGTTCTTTTGATTTGATGATCTTTTTTAAAAAAGAAGACCCCTCCCAACGGTCTTCTTTCTGTTTTTACGGAGTACGCGCGCTTGTGATAAAGCGCGCTTTTTGAAATACAAAGAAAACGGCGCATACAACGATACCCGCGGAAAATAGAAACGGGGCCGCGTTGCCGAATGTAAAAAGAAAGCCGCCGAGCAGGGGCCCGAACAATCTGCCCAAGCTTTCAAACGCGTTTGTGATGCCCATGGTAATTCCCTGCGGCTGGTCTGTTTCTTCCGTAATAAGGGCCGTGATAACCGGCCGGGTGAGGGCCGAAGAAAGCCCGATCAGGCCAAGCGCGCCGTACAGAAATACCGCGCTTCCCGGAACGAGAGGCACCAGCAAAAAAGCGGCCGCCATGCCCAGGAGCCCGGTGGAGGCGGTTTTTACCTGGCCCAATAATTTTGAAACGCGGGCTATCAGAAAAAACTGGGTGAACGAAGATACCGCTCCCATGGCGGTAAATCCCAGACCTATGGCAAGAGCGTCCAGATGAAACTTTTCGGTTCCCATAACGGGAATGTTTATTTGGTTGTTGGACATGGCAAAAGACCACACAAAAGAAAGGACAAAGAGGGGAGCGAGCGTGTTTCGCATTCCTTGGAATATGCGGGGAAACGCGTGAAGGGCGAGCATGGGGTGTATTTTATGCCGCGTTTTTTCTTTCAGTGACTCCGGAAGAAAAAAGAACAGAAAGGCAAAGTTGAGAGCCGCGGCTATTGCCGCCGCGAAAAAGGGTATAACAAGCCCCTGGGCGGAGAATATTCCGCCAATCGCGGGGCCCATAATAAGGCCAAGCGCCTGGGCCGCGCCCAGTTTTCCCAGGGCTCCAACGCGCTGTTCGTTGGTTGTGACATCTGCCATGAAGGCCCTGGCCGCGGGCATGACTGCTCCGGAAAACGCGCCCTGAAAAATGCGCGCGAGAAAAAGCGTTACAAGATTCCCGGATAAAGCGAACACCAGGAAACTCGCGGAGAGTCCGGCAAGGCCCATGAGCATGACAGGTTTTCTGCCAAGACGGTCAGACAAGGTTCCCCAAAAAGGAGAACACAAGAGCTGGGCTAAAGCGAACGAAGCCGCCAGAGCTCCAATGGTTATCGCGGACGCGTGAAAGTATTTTCCGTATATGGGGAGCAGGGGGAAAATCATGGAAAAAGCGACCACGCTTACGAACGCGGCGAGGTAGATAAAGAAAAAGTTTTTTGGTTTTTTGTTCATAAGTGAAAAGTATATCATGAAACGCGAGAAATTGACAAAGTGATACATCGCCTTACAATAAGAGCATGGCTTTGAGAAAGAAAAAGAAGATTGGAGAAAAACGCGAGGAGGCGGGCAACATTGCCACCGCGCGCGTTGAAGAGACGCAAGACGACAAAGAAGCGGCGCACAAAACCCGTATTCGCGTGATAGGCATTGGAGGGGGAGGCGGAAGCATCGTTGGGGAAATCGCAAAGACGGTTGAGCGGGCCGATTTTGTTTCGGCGAACACGGATATTCAGGCACTGCGCGGGCTTTCAAAAAATGTGCGCCCTTTTATTTTTGGCGAACAGCTCACGCGGGGCATGGGGTGCGGCATGGATGAGGCGCTGGGCGAACAGGCCGCGCGCGCCGAAAAAGAACGGATAAAAAAATTGGTGGAGGGGCAGGACATATGCGTTTTTATTTCTTCTCTGGGAGGAGGCACGGGATCCGGATCTTCTTTGGTGTTCGCGGAAGCGGCCAGGGAAGCTCATTGTTTGGCAATAGGAGTGTTCACCATGCCTTTTTATTTTGAAGGAACAAAAAGAAAGCAGATCGCCGAATCGGCATTGGCGCGGGTTATTCCTTTGTTGAACGCCCACCTTGTAATTCCAAACGAGAACATTTTTCGCATTATTGAAGCGAAAACCCCGCTGAAAGAGGCGTTTTCCGCGGTGAATAAGCGGTTGGCGGAAATTTTGGAGGGTTTTATTGATACGCTCGCTCTGCCCGGACTCATTAACATTGATTTCGCGGATATTAAAACTTTGCTTGAAGGCCGGGGCCGCCTCGCGTTTTTAAACAGCGCGCGCGTGCAAACGGGCCCAAAAATGCAGATGGGTATTAAAGATGTTTTAGCGAATCCCTTGCTGGATTACGGCATTATTGGAGCGGACCGCGTTGTTTTGAATATAACGGGGGATAAGAACATGAAAATGCAGGAGGTCGCCGAGATTTCCAAAAGCGTAACCGACCGGAATTTAAAGGCGAAAATTATTTTTGGACTTTCGTTTGAATCGGGACGCAAAGAGATGGTGCGGGTTTCGCTGTTTGCCGTGGGATGCAATCCCGGGGAAAACACGGCGAAAGAAGCGCGCGCGAAAGCCGCGCCCGCGGCAAAGAAAAAAAGCATAAAGAAACAAGGGCAAAAAAAGCCGGTGGCCGCGCGGAAAGACAAAGAAAAAGAGAAAGAAAAAGATGAACAGAGGCCTCTTCCTTTGCCGGTAGCGGGAATCCAGGCGCAGGATGTTTCGCGCGTGAGACGGAACGCTCTGGATGTAAAAAAGGCGCAGGATGAGGAAATGAAGGATCTTGAGAAAAAAGAGCAGGAATTTGATATTCCCGCGTTTTTGCGCAAAAACAAGCTGTAATAACAAACCGGATATGGCGAGCATTGCAAAAGCGATTATTCCTATAGCCGGGCTTTCAACCAGATTTTTGCCTTTGTCTAAGGCATTGCCCAAGGAGTTACTGCCCTTGGGAGGGAAGCCCATGGTGCAGTATGCCATAGAGGAGGTAAAGGCGGCCGGAGCGAGCGAGATTATTTTTATCGTGAACACCCAGAAAAAACTTCTGGGGGATTATCTTAAGCGCGCTCCGCAATTAGAAAAGCTTTTGGAAGAGCGGAACCAGCAAAAGCTTGTAGAGGAACTGCGGGGACTGGACAAGGCGCTGGAGGGTCTTTCTTTTACCTTTCTTTTAGATAAGGCGTTGGGAGACGGCCACGCGGTTTTGCAGGCAAAGCGGCTTGTAAAAGACGAGCCGTGTTTTGTGGTGTATCCCGATGATGTATTTGAGGCAAGAGTTCCATGCAGCGCGCAATTGGAAAAAGTATTCGCGACTTCTCAAAAGCCGGTTACCGCCTTATGCCGCATGCCCAAAGAGAAACTTTCTTCGTACGGAGTCGTGCAGGCCGAAAAAATCGCGAGCCGGCTGTATAAAATCCAAAAGATCGTTGAAAAGCCCCAGCAAGACCCCCCTTCTCTTCTCGCGATAGCCGGAAGGCGCGTTATTACTCCCGAAGTATTTGATTGTTTAAAAAAAGCAAAACCCAATAAAAAAGGCGAGATCGTGCTTTCTGAAGTTTTTGGGGATATGGTGCGGGACGGAAAAATAGTGTATGGATATGAAGTAGAGGGCAGATGGTGGGAGGCGGGAACAAAGAAAGATTGGATGCGGACGGATGTGTATTATTCTTTGACGCACCCGGAGTATGGAAAAGAGTTGCGGGAGTTTGTGAGAGATGAGAAACTAAATTTCTAATTTCAAATTCCTAATGTCTAATCAATCCCCAATGACCAAATGTCCAAACCGGAGAGGCAGAGCGAGGCACGCGGTTTTCCGGGAAACTCGCGGAGGCAGTTTTGCACGGTTCCCGAACAGCAGTGAGGGAAAAACTGCCGAGCGCGTAACTCCCGCATTCTCGCGGGAGAATGCGAGGGGTGGTTCCGTGGAAAACCGCGAGCTGAGCGGTGCCTGCTGTCTTGGGTACTCCTGGGGGGCGGAACAAGGTGGTTTCGCGTAAAAACAGTAATGCCTCGCATATATTCGTATCAATCGTATTCATTTTTCTGGGAATTAGAAATTTTATCAACGATATGACAACAGTTACGAGAGATATTTTAAAAATAGCGTATCCGGTTCGTCCGCCCGAGGTAAAAAAGTATGACTACGGACTTTTGCTTGTTATCGGGGGATCCGAGTTTTATTCCGGCGCTCCCGCCTTGGCCGCGCTGGCCGGGTTTCGGGCGGGAGTGGATATGGTGCGGGTTATAGCGCCAAAGCGCTCCGCCGATATTATCGCGTCGTTTTCTCCCATGCTTGCCGCGTACCCTTTAAACAATTCCCATGTATTAAAAGAGCATCTTGCCACGCTGTTGTCTTTGGCTGAATCCGCCAAGGATGTTGCTCACGGGAATGTTTCTGTGGTTTTGGGGAATGGCTTGGGAAGGTCCCAAGAAACCCAAGAAACAATTTTTGAGTTTCTCAAGCAGACATCTTTGCCCGTGGTTATTGACGGGGACGGCTTGCACGCGGTTGCCAAAGATCCCGCGATTATCTCCGGGAGAAATTTTATTCTTACTCCAAACACTTTTGAATTTCAGCTGGTAACGGGAAAAGAGGTTAGGGCTTTGGAACCGGATGCGCGCGTTGCCGTGGTGAAAGAGGAGGCGGCGCGTCTCGGCACAACCATTGTGTTGAAGGTGAAAACTGATATTATTTCTAACGGCGGCGAGGTTATGCTGAATGAGTCGGGGTCTCCCTATATGAGCATTGGGGGAGCCGGAGACACTATGGCAGGCATCATAGGAGCAATGGTTGCGCGCGGGCTTCCTAGCATGACCGCGGCCGCGGCCGGAGCGTATATCAACGGAAAAGCGGGAGAGATCGCCGCAAAAAAGATGAAAGAGTCATTGGTTGTTACAGATATTATAGACGCCATAGCCGAAGCGATTAGCCAATAATACCATGAGGATTGCCATTAACGGGTTTGGAAGAATAGGAAGATTGTTTTTCAGACAGGTTTTGCGCGAGAAAGACATGGAGATCGTAGCCGTGAACGACTTGGGAAAGTTGGAGAATTTGGCGTACCTTTTGCAGTATGATTCTGTGTACGGGAAGCTGGAAGAAAAAGTTTTGGTTGAGAAAGGCGCGACGGGGGATTGGGGAAAGATCGCGGTAGACAAGAAATCTTTTGAAGTGTTTTCGGTTTCCGATCCCTCACAGCTTCCCTGGGGAAAGCTGGATATTGATGTTGTTGTTGAAGCAACCGGAGTATTTGAGTCGTATGACAAAGCAAAGGTTCACATAGGGGCGGGAGCGAAACGGGTTGTGATTACGGCTCCGGCAAAAGATGAGGACGGAGCAGGCGGCAAAACCATATTGGCCGGAGTAAACGAGAACGAAATCGGGTCGTGCGCCGTTACCTCAAACGGCTCTTGCACGACAAATGCCGTGTCTTCGGTGATTCAAATTCTGGACGAATATCTTGGAGTGGAAAAGGCGATTTTAAGCACAACGCACGGATACACGGCAACCCAGTCATTGGTGGACGGCCCTGTTCGCGGGTCTGACCCCAGAAGGGGAAGAGCGGCGGCCCAGAACATTGTGCCTTCAACAACGGGAGCGGCGATAGCTGTAACCCGGGCGATTCCAAAGCTTGCGGGCAAGTTTGACGGCATTGCCCTGCGGGTTCCGGTTGCGGCAGGATCCATAGCGGACATTACCTTTGTGGCAAAGAGAGATACAACGCCGCAAGAAGTGAACGAGATTTTAGTAAAAGCGGAAGGCGAGGCAAGATGGAAAGGGATTATGAAAACAACGGCAGAACCCGTGGTGTCGTCCGATATTTTGAAAGAACCGTACGGAGCAATAGTGGATTTGAATTTTACAAAGGTGGTTGGGGGAAATTTGGTGAAGGTGCTTTCTTGGTATGATAACGAGTGGGGGTATGTTTCAACGCTCGTTCAACATGTAAAGGCCGTTGCCAGGAATTTATAGGATCGTGGGCGTAGTTTTGTTGCGCTGTCGCAGGTGCGGCGCGAGGAGTATGGTTTTTCAGGAAATTCGCGGAGGCAGTTTTGCATGGCTCCCTCACAGGAGTGAGGGAAAAACTGCCGAGCGTGTAACTCCCGCGTTCTCGCCGGAGAACGCGAGGGGTGGTTCCGTGGAAAACCATACTCCTTAAGCCGTTTGTAACTCGGTTTGTTGTAAGAAATTAAACATTAGGAATTAGAAATTTAGATATTAGAAATTTAATTAAGAGGTATGTCCATTAAAGTATTCGTGGAGATTCCCAAAGGTTCAAGAAATAAGTACGAGAAAGACGAAGAGACGGGAGAGGTGGTGTTAGACAGGGTGCTGTACGGCTCTGAAGCGTTTCCGTTTGATTACGGATCCATATCGGGAACTTTGGGCCAGGACGGGGATCCCCTGGATGTTGCTTTGCTGGTTACGCATCCCACATTTTCCGGATGCGCGGTAAAGGCAGAGCCCATCGGGTATCTCCAGCTGGAAGACGAGGCGGGTATTGATCACAAGGTGATCGCGGTTCCGGCGGCGAAAGTGGATCACAGATGGGCAAGCGTAAAAGATGTTTCCGATCTTCCCGATCATGTAAAGAACGAAATTAAGAATTTTTTTGAGACATATAAACTTTTGGAGCCGGGCAAATGGGTGAAGGCGGGGGAGTTTAAGTCAAAAGCGGAAGCGGAACAGATCATTCAAGAGGCGATTGAGCGCAAGGCGATGTAGCGTGGCTTAAAGTATATGCTCGGCATACTGTTTTTACGCGACCACCGCGGGTGTGTAAGCGTTGATCGGGAGTTCATGTATGGCCAAGAAAAATCTTAAAACATATTACGAGAAAGCAAAAAAACAGGGCTGGGCAATGACCCAGTTTAATGTTTCGTGTTTAGAGCAAATGCAGGGGGTCATGGAGGCGGCGATCGCAAAGAAAGCCCCGGTTCTCTTTGGCACCTCGGAAGGAGACAGTTCGTTTTTGCATATGCCTCAAGCGGTTGCCCTGGTTGAATCGTACCGCAAGGAAACCGGCTTGCCGGTGTTTTTAAACTTTGATCATGGTAAGACCCTTGAGATTTTACAGTCAGCGGCGGATGCCGGGTATGACGCCCTGCATTTTGATGGATCCGCCCATGAGTTTAAGGAAAACATCGCTCTTGCGAAAAAAGTGGTTGCCATGGCAAGAAAGAAAAAGATTTCCGTGGTGGAAGGGGAGTTTGGAGAAATTCCGGGGGGGCATTCCGAGTTCCACAAGAATACGGCTCTTGTGCTGGATAAAGAAAACTATACGGATCCTGAACAGGCAAGAGAATTTGTAAAAAAAACGGGCGTTGACAGTTTGGCCGTGCTTATTGGAACGGTGCACGGGGTGTTTCATAAGAATCCTCCATTGGATATTGAACGATTGCAAGAAATCAGAAACCGTGTTACATGTTTCTATGTGCTCCACGGCGGTTCCGGGACTCCGGAAAACGATCTTGCGGCGGCCATACGCAACGGCGTGGTGAAGGTGAACATCAGCACGGATTTGAGAGCGGCATTTGTCCTGGCTTTGCGAGATACCATGGCGAAAAATCCGGAAGAGATCGCGCCGTACAAAATTCTTCCGCCAAGCATTGAGGCGGTGCGCAAAGTAGCGGAAGGCCATCTGCTTTTGATGGGATCGGCAAATAAAATTTAGCATATTAGAAATTCGTCATTAGAAATTTTTGTCCATATGTTGTCATTAAAAACCACACAAAGAACCGCGAGAGGAAGAAAGACGGGCACATTGCGCGAGGAGGGGCAGATTCCGGCCGTTTTGTATGGCCCTGGTTCTTCTCCCGTGTCTTTGGCGGTTCAAAAAAAGGAATTTGACGCCGTGTATCGCGAAGCGGGCGAGAGTTCTCTTGTTACCATTGAGCTGGAGCAGGGCTCTTCCCCCGTGCTTATACGCGAGGTGCAGTTACACCCGCTTTCGGGGGACGCCATTCATATTGATTTTTATCAGCCGCGCATGGATGAGAAACTCCGCATGAATATACCGGTTGAGCTGGAGGGGGTTGCTCCCGCCGTAAAAGATCTGGAAGGGACGCTTATTCAAAATATTCAGGAAGTTGAAGTTCTTGCCCTGCCAAAAGATTTGCCCCGGGAGATTATGGTTTCCGTGGAGGGACTCGTTTCTTTTGAAGACAGGATTTTGGTGAAGGATTTGAAGGTTGGGGCAGGCGTTGAGATTGTGGCCGAAGGCGATTGGATTGTCGCCCAGGTTGTGCCGCCAGAGAAGGTGGAAGAGGAACTGGAAAAGCCGGTTGAAGAATCGGTGGATAAAGTGGAAAAAGTGGAAACCAAAAAGAAAGAAGAAGTTGAGGAGTCCCAAGAAGCGCCCAAGAAGTAGTTTTGTCTTGCGCGCGAACTCTCCTCACAGGCGGACCCCCCGCGAAAGCGGGGGGTTTTGCTTGCGCCTATGGCGCGTTGGCAGGTATACTGGAAAAACAATGATGAAATCGCTTGTGAAGAAATGCGTTGTCCTGTGCGCTTTGATTGTGCTTGCCGGCGCGTATGGCGCGCGAAACGCCGTTTTTGGCGCGACCCCCGCGGAAGAACGCGCCCAGCTTGAACAAGAACTTCGGGCGCTGGAGAACGAGATTGGCAAGATTGAGGGGGATATTACAAAAACGCAAAAAGAAAAGCAGACCCTTCAAAATCAGCTTTCTCTTTTGCAGTCCAAGATAAAAAAACTGGACTTGCAGATCGCGCAAAGCAACGCGATTATAGGAGATTTGCGCTCGCAGATCGCTGATACCGCGCTTTCCGTTGAGAAAACCAATCAGGAGATCGCATCCAAGAAAGAGCAGTTAGGCGGGCTTTTACTGCGCTTGTACAGGGAAGACAAAAAAGGCATAGCCGAAGTGATGCTCACGGGTTCCTCGTTGTCCGGTTTTTTTGGAAACTTAGCCGCTTTGGAAGCATTGCAGGGCCGCAACAGGGAATTGCTGGAGACCACGATTGAGCTTTCCGGGTATTTGCAAGAACAGCGGGCAAAACTTGAGGGCGAGAAAGGCGAGGAGGAAAACTTTGTGAAGATTCAGATTTTGCAAAAGTATGAGAGCCAGGGACTGACCGCTCAAAATCAGAAGCTTCTGGAAACAACAAAAGGAAAGGAGACGGAATACCAAAAACTTCTTGCCGATAAAAAGAAAGCCGCGAGCGGCATACGGTCTCGTATCTTTGAATTGACGGGCGTGGCGGACGCGCCTACTTTTGGAGAGGCATCGGAGATTGCAAAGGCGGCCGGCGCGCTTACGGGCGTGCGCCCCGCGTTTCTTCTTGCAGTGCTTACTCAAGAATCAAATATCGGGAAGAATGTGGGCCAATGTTATCTTAAGAATCCGGCAACCGGAAGCGGGGCGCGCTTAAACGGCGCCGCGATTGCCAGTGTTATGAAGCCGTCGCGCGATGTTCAGCCGTTTTTGCAGATTACGCGGGAACTTGGCAGGGATCCGTACAACACGGCGGTATCTTGTCCCATTGCTTCCGTAGGCGGATACGGAGGCGCGATGGGTCCGGCGCAGTTTATTCCTTCAACTTGGGTTGCGTACAAAGACAAGATTGCGCAATTGAAAGGCGGAGCCGGAGACCCGTGGAATATCAGGGACGCGTTTCTCGCGGCGGCGGTCTATTTGAGAGACGCCAAAGCGACCAGGCAAACCCATGATTATGAATGGTGCGCGGCCGTTACCTATTTCTCCGGAAATTGTTCGGTTGCCAATCAGAGAAAGTACGAGTTTTACGGCGATTCTGTCATGGCGATTGCCGCGAGATACGAAGCCGACATCAAAGCCCTTGAAGATTAGGTTAGACGGATTCTTCTTGGGACTGGGATTTTTGATATTCCAAGAGGGCTTGCGTGATGTCGTCCATGTTTCCGCCCAGGATTCTTTCAATGCCGTGCCAAGATTGTTCAATGCGGTGATCGGTGATTCTGTCTTGCGGGATATTGTATGTGCGGATTTTCTCAACCCGTTTTGCCCAGCCGATCTGGGCTTTTCTTTTGCCGGCCAAGTTTTGCTGGTCCTGCGATTCTTTTTGGGCAAGCACGCGCGATTCAAGCAAGGCGAGTCCCGCTTCTTTATTTTTTTGTTGGGTGCGCGAACCGCGCGAAAATACCACAAGTCCGGTTGGAATATGAGTAATGCGCACCGCGGTTTCCCTCTTATTGACATTTTGGCCTCCGGGTCCGGAAGAATTGGTGAGTTCAATGCGCAGTTCCGACGGGTGTATCTGAAATTGCTCGGAAGACGGCTTGGGAAGCACCGCGATTGTCGCCGTTGAGGTATGAATGCGGCCCGCTTTTTCTGTTTCTGGAATTCTCTGCACGCGATGCACGCCCCCCTCGTATTGCAGAAGTTCAAACGCGCCCTCCCCGGCTACTTCCAAGGCGGCGTTTTTAATCCCGTCCAGTTCGGTGCGCTCTTCTTCAAGCAGGGTTGTTTTCCATCCTTTTTGAGCGGCGTACCGTTCATACATGTTCAACAGATCAGAGGCAAACGAGGATGCTTCTTCTCCTCCGGTGCCCGGCCTGAATTCTAAAATGAGGGCCGAAGGATAGGAATCCTCCTCTTTTTTGAGAAGATCCGCGAGTTCTTTTTCTTTTTCTTTAATCTTTTGCTGGAGTGTTTTGAATTCTTCTTCGGCTAACGCCAAAAGTTCCGGTTCATCGGCGGAAAGCATTGCCTTGCTTTCAGCAAGCTGGGAAGAAAGCGCCTTGAGTTCTTCGGACTGCTCCAGGAATTTTTCCAGAAACGACCGTCTTTTAGAGAGTTCCTGGAATTTTTGGTAGTCAGAAAGTATGCCAGGGTCGCTTAACTGGACAATAAGAGAGGCGTATTCTGCCTCAAGTTCTTTGATATTCCGCATGGCTCCGTTAGAGTTTTTTGGCGAGGCGGCTCTTGAATTTTTGCACCTGGCCCACCTTGTCTAATGTCTTTTCTTTGCCCGTATAAAATGGATGGCACGAAGAGCACACTTCAACTTTCAGCATTTCTATGGTGGAACCTGTTTGAAGCGAGTTTCCGCACGCGCAAGAAATCGTTGCCTTTTGGAAGTATTGAGGATGTATTTTTTCTTTCATGTTTTTTTTCTATCATACTTGCGCTGAAAAATCAACCGTGCTATGCATAGAGATATGATAACGGCGGCAAAACCGGCTCCGGCAAAGATTGATCAGGCGGCGGACGAGATGATGAAAGCAGGTGTTCATTTCGGCCACAAGACCTCAAAAACGCATCCAAAAATGCGTCCTTTCGTTTCTGGTGTGAGAAATACCGTTCATGTGATTGATCTGGAAAAAACCAAAGAAAAACTGGTGGAAATGGCCGAGTATTTAAAGAAGTTGAAAACCGAGGGGAAAACGGTGCTTATGGTGGGGACCAAGATTCAGCACAGATCTGCCGTGAAAGACGCGGCCGCGTCATGCGGCATGCCCTATATTATAGGGAGATGGATAGGCGGCATGCTCACGAATTTTGGCACGGTAAGCAAGCGCCTGGAACGGTTTAAGGAATTGGAGCGTCAGAGATTGGCGGGGGAATGGGATAGATACACCAAGAAAGAAATAGCCCAGATAGAAAAGGAGCTTGTTTCTTTGGAGGCGAGCTTTGGGGGATTAAAAGAAATGACGCGTATGCCGGATGTCGTGTTTATATGCGATTTGGATGTGAATATGCTTGCCGCGAAAGAGGCAAGAAGAAAAAATATTCCCACGATAGGCATTGTGGATACAGACATTAACCCCGAAGCCGTGGATCGTTTTATTCCGGCTAACGATGACGCGGTTGGTTCGGTCGCGTATATTTTAGAAAAAGTAAAAGAGGCGTGGAAGACGCAGAATCCCGTTCCCGCCGCAGTCGCGTAACCCTATGGCGTTGCTAGACGATTTGAAGGCGTTGCGAGAGGAAACCGGCATGTCTGTCATGGACTGCAAGAAAGCGCTTGCGGAAGGGGGCACCATGGAAAAAGCAAGAGAATTGTTGCGCGCGAGGGGAGCGGTTATTGCGGGGAAAAAACACGACAGAGAAACCGGAGAGGGGATCATAGAGGCATATATCCATACGACCGGAAAGACGGGTGTTTTGCTGGACATGAGATCTGAAACCGATTTTGTCGCCAAGTCAGCTGATTTCAAGACCCTTGCTCATGAGATAGCTTTGCAGATAGCGAGCATGAACCCCGAAACGGTTGAAGAGTTGCTTAGCCAGGACTGCGCGCGCGATCCCGCAAAGAAAGTAAGGAATCTTTTGGAGGAGTATATCGCGAAACTTGGGGAAAATATCGTTGTGAAGAATTTCACAAGGTATCACATTTAATTTTTTGCATGGCACCGGTGATTATCGCTTCATCTGTTTTGGTACTTAGTTTTGTGGGCGCGGCAGTTCTTGTAGGCAGGAAGATGAAGATACTGCTTTCGTTTCCAGCAGGGGACGGAACTCATCTCGCGGATATCTTTCTTTCTTTAAAAGAGAAAATACGGAGTTCAAAGAAATTGCGCAAGGCGACTTCGCCGGAGTTCTTTTTGCAGATGATTCTGTCTCGGGCGCGCGTGTTTGTATTGCGGGCGGAGCGAGGCATCGCGCGCATATTGGAAGGCATGCGTAAAAAGTCCCAGGAGAAAGATCAGAAGTTTACCACGGATTACTGGGGCCAACTGCGAAAGAAAAAAAGCAAGTAGCCGCGCGTACCAGTTTTTTTGAGAAGCTGTTTTGCTTGCCCCGTATACAATTTGCCGATGTAGCTTAGTGGCAAAGCAATGGTTTTGTAAACCATTTACGGCAGTCCGATTCTGCCCATCGGCTCAATGAAAGGCAAGTTGTTGTTCGGGGTAAACAGCAGGTCGTCGGCTTAAACCTGACAGACGGCTCCACGGGGATTGACAATATATGGGGAGGGGGTAAGATAAAGTGCAGGAAAAATATGGAGTAGGCAACAATACAATCGTTCGCAAAAAGACGATTCCCGAAGATGTTTGTAGGCCAAATATCTTCGGGAGTTGTTTTGACCCTTATTCAGAACGGACTGATCGTTGACAATACAATAAGAAGAAGTGTTGATTATTGGAAGTTGTTCCGATTCTATTTTTGAGAGAGTTTGATCCTAGCTCAGGATGAACGCTGGCGGCGTGGATAAGGCATGCAAGTCAAACG
>JACQMR010000010.1 GCA_016203455.1 Candidatus Wildermuthbacteria bacterium | reverse complement strand
GCTTTACAAAATGAGCGCAAACTGGTATCTTTGAACATTATGCATATCAGTTTGCAGGCAGAGACGCTGGGGACTTTTTTGGGGTTTCCCGTTACCAACAGCTTGATTCTTTCATTGTTTACGGCATCTTTGCTTATGGCGGGTGGTCTTTTTATGGCGAAATTTTTAAGGACAGTACCCACAAAGGCGCAGGCGCTGGGTGAGCTGGTTTTGGAGGCATTGCTGGGATTTATGACGCAGACGCTGGGCAGTGCCGAACGGGCCAAGAAGTTTTTCCCCCTGGTGGCGACGATTTTTCTGTTTATTCTTTTGAATAATTGGATTGGCGTTCTTCCCGGCACGGGTTCGGTAGGGTTTTACGAGCCGCAATCCGAAATCGGGCATGGACAGGAAGAAACCGTGTTTGTTCCGTTTTTTCGGTCTGCCAACAGCGATCTTAATACCACTTTCGCGCTTGCTTTAATCTCCATGATCGCCATACAGGCGTACGGGATTTCTCATTCGGGCTTGCGAGGCCATATTTCAAAGTTCCTTGTGCTTACAAAAGGACCTATTCAATTTTTTGTGGGATTGCTGGAACTTGTGGGGGAGCTGGCAAAGGTACTTTCCTTTTCTTTTAGGTTGTTTGGAAATGTGTTCGCGGGCGAGGTGCTTTTGATTATTATCATGACTCTCGTTCCGCTTGTGGCTCCCATTCCTTTCATTTTTTTGGAATTTTTTGTAGGATTCATCCAGGCGCTTGTCTTTTCCATGCTGACGCTCGTATTTCTGAAAATAGCGACGGAATCAAGCGGGCATTAGCGGGCAAAGGTCTGAAGCAGGCGAGTATAGCAGTTTAATCTATTTTAATAGCATGGAAAGCATTGAATTGGAGGGTATCAAGTCCATTGCGGCCGCGATCGCCATAGGAGTTGGAGCATTGGGTCCGGCATTGGGCATTGGCATTCTGGCCGGGAAAGCCATGGAGGCAATTGGAAGGAATCCTGAAGCCGCGCAGAAAGTGCAAACAGGAATGATTCTTGCCATCGCGTTTGCCGAGGCCATTGCCATTTACGCTTTGGTGGTCGCTCTTATCATTAAATTCGCGTAGAAATGGGAGATTTGTTTGCCAATCTCGGGATTGATCCAAAATTATTATTCGCGCAGGCGGCGAATTTTTTGCTGGTATTGTTTGTTTTGCAAAAGTTCGTGTTTAAGCGCGTGTTTAAGTTTTTGGATGAAAGACAAAAGAACATCCAAGAAGGGGTGAATATGAGAGCAAGCGCGGTTCGCGAGGTAGAACGCGCGAAATCAGCAAGGCATCAGGAATTGGAGAAGGCCAAGCAGGAAGTTGATGTCTTGCTTTCGACGGCGCGATCCGGCGCGGCTCAAAGAGAGCGCGAGGCATTGGCCGGAGCCAGGGTTTTGGCTGAAAACATGCTGAAAAAGGCGAAAGAAGAAGCGGCAAGAGCCGAGAAAGACGCGTTGGCAAAGGCGCAAAAAGAGATTCAAATGCGCGCCTTGTTTTTTGCGGAGAAAACCCTTTCTCGCTCCATGACGCAAGAAGACGAGAAGTTACTTTTAAAAGAAATGAAAGAGTTCGCGCAAAACCATGTCTAAAAAAACGCGCAGATACGCGAACGCGCTGTTGAATGCCGTGCAGAATGCTTCTGAAAAAGAAGCAAAAGATCGCATTGCGCGTTTTCTCCTTCTGTTGAAAAAGAGAGGGGATTACCGCATGCTGGGTCAGGTTCTTTACGCATTCAAGAGCGCGTGGAAAAAGAAAGACGGAGAAGTCGCGTTATTTGTCCGCGCGCGAGCGGTTTCGGGGACACCTGATCGTGTCTTGGAACATATTATTGAGCGCAAAGGGTATAAGGTGGAAGAACTGGTGAACAAAGAGTTGATCGGCGGACTTACGGTATTTTTGGGTACCAGCTATTGCATTGATAACAGCGTTAAGGGTCGTTTGAAGCATATTCAAGCCCTGCTTACATTATAATCATGGCACGAGATCATATTGAAGAGTTATTGGAGAAAGAATTGGAAGGGAAAGCCCTGGGCCCTCAAGGAAAAGAAATCGGAAGGGTAGTAAGCGTTGGAGACGGGATTGTTCAGATTGAAGGCCTGCCCAGCGTTGTGTTTTCTGAAATGGTGGAAATTGCCCGGTGGCCGGGAACGCTGGAGGAAAAGCCGGTTCCAGCGCTCATTTTAAACCTTGAGGAGTACACGGCCGGGGCTGTGGTGCTTGGCGAGGGTTCAGCCATTAAAGAGGGAGATGTGGTTCAGAGAACAGGCAGTGTGCTTTCTGTTCCCGTGGGGGAGGCGCTTTTGGGGAGAGTGGTAAACCCTTTGGGTGTTCCCTTAGACGGCAAAGGAAGTATTTCTGCAGAAGCATCTTTGCCTATTGAGAGGCCTGCTCCCGGGGTATTAGACAGGCAGTCGGTAAATACGCCCTTGGCTACCGGAATCAAGGCGATTGACGCGGCAATTCCCATAGGGCGGGGCCAGAGAGAGCTTATCATTGGAGACAGGCAGATAGGAAAAACCGCTTTGGTGCAAGATACCATTCTGAACCAGTTGCATGAGCCGGAAGAAACTCGTCCGATTTGTATTTATGTGGCCATTGGGCAAAAGGCGTCAAAAATAGCCCAGCTTGTGGGCGAGCTGGAAGCCAAGGGAGCCATGAAATATACCATTGTGGTTGCGGCAAGCGCTTCCGACCCCGCTTCTTTGTGGTATATTGCGCCGTACGCGGGGTGCAGTATGGGCGAGTATTTTAGAGACAAAGGAAAAGACGCGCTTATTATCTATGATGATTTGTCAAAACACGCCTGGGCATGGCGCCAAATAGCCCTGCTTTTGAGAAGACCGCCCGGGCGAGAGGCATACCCCGGGGATGTGTTTTATTTGCATTCACGGTTGCTTGAGCGCGCCGCTCGTTTGTCTAAAGAAAAGGGAGGCGGTTCTTTAACGGCGCTTCCTATCGTGGAAACCCAGCTGGGAGATGTTTCGGCGTACATTCCAACCAATGTTATTTCCATTACGGACGGGCAGATTTTTTTGGAGTCCGATCTCTTCTCACAGGGACAGAGGCCTGCCATTAACATTGGAATTTCGGTTTCTCGCGTGGGGTCTTCCGCGCAGACAAAGGCAACAAAGAAAGTGGCGGGGCAGTTAAAGCTTGATTTGGCGCAGTTCCAAGAATTGGCGGCGTTCGCGCAGTTCGCGCAAGATTTGGATCCTGCCACCAGAAAGAGAATTGACAGGGGTCAGCGCCTTATGGAGATTTTAAAACAAGGGCAGTTTGAGCCAATGCCAATGGAGGAGCAAGTTGTTTCTTTGCTCGCGGTAAACGAGGGGTATCTTGACGATGTGCCTCTTGATACAGTAAGGGATTTTGAAAAGCGGCTTTTGATTCATCTCAAAGATCACCAGAGAGCAATCTTACAGAAGATTCATGAAACCAAAGCGTTGGAAGACGACACTAGGGAAGAACTAAAGAAAGCGATTGAAGAATTCAAGCAAACCTATGCCAGATAATGCTGAAGAATTTATGAATGTAAATAAAAAAACTCTTTGCATTCTTGCGGGTTTGGCGATAGTCATTATTATCGGTGGCGGGCTTTTTTTTGACAAAATGCTTTTTGATGAAAATAGGTATAGTGAAAATTCGTCTCCTGAATCGACAGGAGTGACATTTACAGATAATACTGAGGTAAATTCTGGAGATTCTATAGAGTCTTCTGATTGGATAGTATATCGGAATGAATATCTGGGAGTTGAGTTGAAATATCCAAAAAATTTCAATTACAATGGTATTTGTGAGTTGCGACTTCCGGAAGGTGAAGCTGTGAGTTATCAAGATGTGCTGATCGGATCAGCCTCTGTGCGAGTTTATACCAACGAGTCGCCATTGGACTTACATGCATTCTTTAAAAAATCAACTACGAACTCTCAGATATCAGAAGGTCCAATATCTACTTCCTTGGGCGCAAAAAATGCCCTTAAGTATAACACATATTATGAAGGAATCCGCCCACTTGCCGTTGAACATTATCTAGTCCTTCATAGGGATAAAATTTTAGATATTTCAATTGATAGTTGGAAAGATACAAAATGCTCCGACATTAACGGACATGAATTTGATTGGTTCAAATTTCTTGAGTCAGTGACATTTTTTTAAAGAAATGGCGTCATCACGGCAATTGAGAACAAAAATACGGGCGGTGCGCAACATTAGGCAGATAACAAAAGCCATGCAAATGGTTGCCGCCACAAAAATGCGAAAAGCGCAAGAGGCGGCGTTGAACGCGCGTCCGTACGCGAAAAAGTCATTTGCTTTGCTTTTGCATTTGCTGGAGCATGCCAAAACAGAAGGATTTTCCAGTCCGTATTTTGGCGATCAAAGTATAGTGGGGACACCTAAACGGCCTGTTATGCCGTGGCGGGTTGCGTTTGTGGTGATTACGAGCGATAAAGGGTTGGCAGGGAGTTTTAACAGCGCGGTTCTGCGCTTGGCCGCAAAGTGGAAAAAAGACGCGGAACAAAAGGGGAGCGTCGTGGATATTGTCGCCGTGGGGAAGCGCGGCAGGGATTTTTTTAAGAGCCGCGGGGGAACGGTGGCGGCGGAGTTCTTGCAGTATTCAGATGTAGCGACGATCGCGGATGCGTCTCTTGCGATGAACTGGATTTTGGAAGCGTATGATCAAAACAGGTATGATGCCGCGGTAGTTTGTTCCACGCAGTTTATTTCAGCGCTTACGCAGAGGCCCGAAGTTCATCAGATTTTGCCTTTAGAAAAAGAAGAGCTCGCCGGGATTATTGAGGGCATTGTTCCCAGAACGGGAAAATACGCCGAAATCGCAAAAGGAGAAACAAACGATCTTGGAGGCGCCTCGTATCTTTTGGAGCCGTCGGGCCGGGACATTTTTCAAACCGTTGCGCGAGATTTGTTACAGGTAGCGATACTGCATTTGATATACGAATCAAACGCGGGAGAGCATTCAGCGCGCATGATCGCCATGAAAAACGCGACAGAGAATGCAGGAGATATTATTGATACATTGAACTTGGAGCTGAACAAGTCAAGGCAGGCGAGCATTACGCAAGAGTTGAGCGAGATTTCAACGGCCAAAGAAGCGCTTACCAACGAATAACCGCTAACCAATAACGAATAACTAATAACGCAAACTGATACGGATATGAGTATTGGGAAAATAGTGCAGATTACGGGGCCGGTTGTGGATGTTGAGTTTGAGAAGGATCTTCCGGAGATTACTTTTGCTTTAACGGTCGCCAGAGAAAACGGCGGCTCTCTCGTGCTTGAGGTTGCCCAGCATTTGGGCGGAAACAGAGTGAGAACGGTTGCCATGGATTCCACAGACGGTCTGCGAAGGAGTATGAAGGTAGTAGATACCGGAAAGCCAATTTCAGTTCCCACGGGAGAGAAAGTTCTTGGCAGGATGTTTAATGTATTGGGAGATCCCATTGACCAGAAAGGAGATGTTGAGGGCGAGAGGTCGTCCATTTATCAGCCGGCCCCGTCTTTGGAAAATCAGAAAACAGAGCCGGAATTGTTTGAGACGGGAATTAAAGTGGTGGATTTGCTCTGTCCATTTTTAAAAGGGGGGAAAGTCGGGTTGTTTGGAGGCGCCGGCGTGGGAAAAACCGTGTTATTGCAAGAGCTTATTCATAACACATCCAAAGAGCATGGCGGGTATTCCGTGTTCGCGGGCGTGGGAGAAAGAAGCAGGGAAGGAAACGATTTATATCATGAAATGAAAGAATCGGGCGTGCTGGGAAACACGGCTTTGGTGTTCGGGCAGATGAACGAGGTTCCTGGGGCAAGATTTCGCGCCGCTCTTACGGGTCTGCGCATGGCGGAGTATTTCAGAGATGATATGAACAAAGATGTCCTCTTGTTTATAGACAACATTTTCAGGTTTGTGCAGGCGGGTTCTGAAGTTTCCGTGTTGCTGGGCCGCATGCCTTCCGCGGTGGGATACCAGCCAACACTGGCAACAGACATGGGGAATTTGCAAGAGCGCATTACTTCAACAAAAACAGGGTCCATTACCTCCGTGCAGGCAATTTATGTGCCGGCAGACGACATTACAGATCCGGCTCCGGCTACCACCTTTTCTCATTTGGATTCAACCGTGGTGCTTTCCCGCGAGCTTGCTTCTTTGGGGATTTATCCCGCGGTGGATCCTTTGGCATCTCGTTCTTCGGCATTGGACCCCCGTATTGTGGGAGAAGAGCATTATCAAGTTGCGAAAGAAACCCAGAGAATACTGCAGAGATACAAAGAACTGCAGGATATTATAGCCATTCTTGGCATGGAAGAACTTTCAGACGACGATAAACAGGTGGTGGCAAGGGCCAGAAGAATACAGAGATTTTTGTCCCAGCCGTTTTCGGTTGCTTCCCAGTTTACCGGCAGAGAAGGCAAGTTCGTGAGACGGGAAGAAACCATACGCGGATTCAGAGAGATTATTGAAGGCAAGCACGACGCGAAAGAAGAATCCGCGTTCTATCTTAAAGGCGGCATAGACGAGGTATAACGCATGGAATTTTCTTTGCTTGTATTGGCCATAGACAGAGAAATATTCGCCGGCCAGGCGATAGCTCTTTGCGTGCCCGCGGAAACCGGCGTACTTGAAGTGCTGGCTGGGCATACCCCTTTGGTTGCAAAGCTCAAAGAAGGCGATATTGTTATAACGACAAAAACAGGCGAAAAAACAAAATTCCCCATTGCCGGCGGGGTTCTTGAGGTAAAGCCGGAGGGAGTTGCGGCATTGGTGAAGTTCTAAAAAGAAAGAACCAGAATTATTCTGGTTCGGTATAGAGCGGCACATGTATCCCGAAGTTTCCGGAGATTCTGCGCCACTTCGTCCAGCGCACTTCGTAGAAATTTTCCGTGCCGCTTTTTTGAGGGTTTTGAACAGCCAGGACGGTGCGGCTTTGGAATTGGGCAGATTCTTCAAGCGCGGATACTATCCGCCGTTCGGTTTCCTCCAGCGCATTGAGGATGCAATGAGGAGTTATGCCTATGTGGTTACAGGGCATATGCGAAAGAAGGACAAGGAGTCCGTCTTTCTGTTGCAGTAATCGCAACATCCGTATGTTTTGGATGTTGCGAAATGTTCCCATGAGTATTTGCGTCTCGGGCCCGCCATTGGACCCGTTGAACTGACAGGACGCCGGATTTTGCTCTAATAGGGCTTGTATGAATTGTATTGATCCTTCATGTTTGGAGCAACCAAGAATCCCAACGACCATTCCTTGAACATTCGGGCATTGAAATGGGGTTAGCACCCCCGCCAGCTGGAGATGCCGTAAGGTTACTTGGTCCACCATTGAAAGGTTCATTTCTCTCGTGACCTCCTTTAATCATGAGTTCTGGTGACAAGGCTAGCTTATTGTTTACAAAATTGCAATATTCGCAATGATTTGCCGAGCAATACCACGGTGGTGTATGATACAATGCGTGAGAAGGTCGCAAAGATAATAAGCGAAAGAAACATATATGAATCAAGTTACCATTTACACCACTCCCACTTGCGTGTATTGCAGAGCCGCGAAGGATTATTTTAAGGAACACGGGGTGAGTTATGAGGAGAAAGATGTCGCGGAAGACGAGGCGGCCAGAGACGCAATGGTGGAAAAATCAGGGCAGTTGGGTGTTCCGGTTATTGATATTAACGGAAGCATTGTGATCGGGTTTGATAAAGGGAAACTCGCGGAACTCTTGCAGATAAAATAAGCAAGAAGACATAAGCAAGGGTAAGCGAGAAGCATATGGAAGAAGAAAAAGAGTTTGACCAGTGGGGTCCTGAACTTGTGGTTAAAGTATTTGACTCGGATTTGGGAATGTCCGGGTTTCTTGTGGTGGATAATACTTTGCTTGGGCTCGGGAAAGGCGGCGTGAGAATGACTCCGAATGTAACAGAAGAAGAAGTGCGGCGGTTGGCCCGGGCAATGACCTGGAAAAACGCCTTGGCAGGAATTCCTTTTGGCGGGGCAAAGGCGGGGATCGTATGGCCCGCTTCCGCGGAGCTTCAGCGTAGCGGGGCCCGCGGTTTAGACGAGCTAAAAAAGAAATTTGTGCAGTCGTTCGCGAGAAGAATCGCCGATTTGATTCCCTCAAAATACATCGCGGGACCGGATGTGAATACCGGAGAAAAAGAAATGCAGTGGTTTGCGGAAGCCGCGGGAAGCTGGGGCGCGGCAACCGGCAAGCCCTCGCAGTTTTGCGAGCTTGTTTTTGGCGAAGGAAAAAGCGTTACGCAGTGCGGTATTCCTCATGAATTTGGAAGCACGGGTCTTGGTGTTGCGCACGCAACCAAGGTTGCCGCCGAGCTTATGGGCTTGCCCCTAAGAGGAGCTACCGTGGCCATACACGGGTTTGGTAATGTGGGAACATTCGCGTACCGGTTTTTGGAGGATATGGGGGCAAAGGTGGTGGCTATAGCAGATATTGGCGGAGCGGTATATGCCAAAAACGGTTTTGAGTTGTCGCAGGTGAAAGAGATTATAGAAAAAAGGGAGTCCATTGCGGCATATAAGGGCGGAGAAAAGATTTCCAGCGATGCTTTTTGGGGACTTTCTGTTGACATTTTGATCCCCGCTTCCGTAACCGATGTTATTCACGCTGGCAATAAAGACGCCATACAAGCGAAAATTATTGTTGAAGGAGGAAATATTCCCATGAAAGAGGATATTGAAGAGGAATTGTATCGCAGGGGTATTTGTATTGTTCCCGATTTTGTGGCGAACGCCGGAGGGGTCATCAGTTCTTTTTGCGAGCATAAAGGATATTCGCCAGAAAAGATGCTACAGATTGTGGAAGAAAAAATTACGCAAAGCACTAGAGCGGTTATGAAAGAAAGCTTGGAGCAAAAGGAATATCCGCGCGCGGTTGCCCTCAAACTCGCTCAAGACATTGTTTTGAAGGCAACGTTGCGGACAGAAGTCATAAGCTGATATAGTATGCCTATGGAATACGATGTTGTGATCGTCGGATCCGGGGCCGCGGGCTTGTCTGCCGCGTTATACGCGAGAAGGTACGCCTTAAAAACGCTGGTGGTTCAGGGTGAGTTTGGAGGCGAGACGGCTACCGCGGGCTCCATAGAAAATTATCCCGGCATATCCCGCGTTGACGGTTACGATTTAATGCTTGCAATGAAAAAGCAGGCGGAAGATTTCGGCGTGGAGATGAGAGAGGGCTGGGTAACGCGCGTTTCAAAGATTGAAAAAGGGTTCCAAGTGGCCATAGGAGAACATGCTTTGGTTTCCGCGAAGGCCGTTATTCTCGCCATTGGTTCAAAAAGACGGCATTTGAATCTTGCCAGAGAAAAAGAGCTGACTTCAAGAGGCGTGCATTATTGCTGGACATGCGACGGGCCTTTGTATAAAAAAAAGATCGTGGCTATGGTTGGCGGGGGGGATTCTTCCGTTAAGGGAGCGAATTTTCTTGCCGAATACGCCGATCTGGTGTATCTCATAGTTCGGGGGGAAGAATTACGGGCCGAACCAGTGAATTTGTCCCGCATGAAAGGGCTGGGCAGTAAGATAAGAGTGCTCCTGAAGACCGAGATTACAGAATTGGTTGGAGATAAAAAATTGGAAAAAGTCGTGTTGTCGCGCCCATACGAGGGGATTTCCGATCTTGTTATTGACGGCTTGTTCGTGGAAATCGGATTTGATCCCGACCCGACGCTGGCCAAGCAGCTTGGGTTGGAGCTTGATGATAAAGGATACATGAGAACAGATGCCATGACAAGAACGAATATTCCGGGGATATTCGCGGCCGGGGATGCCACCGCGCATTTTGAAGAGTTTAAGCAAGATATCACGGCCGCCGCGCTCGGGTCGGTTGCGGCAACATCCGCGTATACCTATTGCCTTTCTTTGGAAAAAAAGGCATAAAAAATATATGGAAAAAATTATAACGAAACACAAAGAAGTATTACTGCCGGCCGCGGTTATCATGGCGGCGGTCATTCTGGGAGGGTCTATCATCTATGCCGCGAAAGGCGGCTTGGATGTCCCCGCGGGTCCCGCGCAAAAAGATGCAAGCGTTGCGGGGCTTCCGGTTTTCTCCATAACCGCGGAAGATCATGTGAGAGGGAATCCAAAGGCGCCCGTTACCATAGTTGAGTTTTCCGACCTTCAGTGCCCCTATTGCAGTTTGTTTCATCCCACGCTTCAGCAGGCCCTGGAGGTATACGGAGACCAGGTGCGGTGGGTGTATAAGCATTTTCCTCTAGACAGCATTCATCCGGAGGCAAGGTCCGCGGCCGAGGCATCGGAATGCGTATGGGAGCAAAAAGGGGACGACGGATTTTGGAAATTTGCCGACTCTATCTTCGGGAATCAGGAAGGCATGGGATCTGAACGATTCCGTGAAGTTGCCCGGGAAATCGGCGCGGATATCGGCCAGTATGATCTATGCGTGAGTTCGCGGAAATATCAGGCAAAAGTGGAGGCAAATCTCCAGGAAGGCATTGAAGCTGGCGTGCAAGGAACGCCCGGATCTTTCGTGAACGGAGTTTTGGTGAGCGGAGCGGTTCCGTTTGAAGGTCCAAAAGGTCTTAAAGAAGCCATTGATTCTTCGTTGTAGTTTTATGGAAGAGCAATTAAACAGAAAAGAGGAGAGAAAGGAACGGAAGATGCGAGGTAATTTTGCGAGAAAGGGTTTGCTTTGGGGCGGAGTTTTCGCGCTGTTTGGAGCGGGCGCGTGGGCAATGGTCGGGTTGGTGCCCGAGGCACCCGCGCTTGAGCCGGGCGCGGACATTCCCGCGGTTGTTCTTGAAGATCATGCATGGGGATTGGAGACGGCCTCGGTTACGCTTGTTGAGTATGGGGATTTTCAGTGTCCCGCGTGCGGATCCTATTTCCCCGTGATCCAACGCTTGAAAGAGGGTTTTCCCGATTCTTTGCGTATAGTGTTTCGGCAGTTTCCTTTGCGCGGCATTCATCCATTTGCCGATGTTTCAGCCAGGGCGAGCGAAGCCGCCGCTTTGCAGGGTAAGTTTTGGGAGATGCACGACATGCTTTTTGAACGGCAAAGAGAGTGGACGGCAGACGGAGATGTTCGGGCGCGTCTCGCGGAGTACGCGGAGGAACTTGGTTTGGATACGGCGCGGTTCAGCGAAGATCTTGACTCTCCGGGCGTGAGAGACAAGGTGGAACGAGATACTCTCGGGGGGAACGCGGCAAAGGTTCAGGGAACGCCGACATTTTTCCTGCAGGGCAAGAGAATTCAAAATCCGCGCAGTTATGATGAATTTAAATCACTCGTTGAACAAGCCATTCAGCAAATTCCATAAGTGGCTCTTGGGAGGATTTTTGGGGTTAAGTTTTTTGGGGTTTCTGGATGCTTCATACCTCGCCGCCGAACATTATTTGGGCATTCCTTTGACCTGCGTTGTGTTTAGCGGATGCGAAAAAGTGCTGGACAGCGAGTACTCCGCGATTTTCGGAGTGCCCATAGCGTTGTTCGGGGCGGGATATTACGCGGCGATTTTTGTCCTGGCCGCGGCTTTTTTGGAAACCCGCAGGAGAATGTTTTTGAACGCCGCCGCCTTTTTGCCTCTGGCAGGATCCGTTGTTTCTTTGTTTTTGGTGTATCTTCAGATATTCGTGCTAAAAGCGTTGTGCCAGTATTGCTTGATTTCCGCTTTCATAACATTCGCGTTGCTGGGAATCGCTTGCGCGTTTCTGTTTTCCGGCAGGCAATTAAAACAAGACGCGCCTGAATCCGTATGAGAAAATTTCTTGCGATTTCCGCGCATCCCGATGATTCTGATTTTGGAGCCGCTGGAACCATAGCGCGTCTTGCGCAACAGGGGGATTCCGTTGATCTGCTGATTGTTTCGGATGGTTCTAAAGGAAGTCATCATGTTGGGTTTGGAGGAAAACGATTATCCGCGATTCGGGAAAAAGAGCAAAAGGCGTCTGCCACGGTCACCGGGGCTGGGAGGGTGTATTTTTTAAAAGAACTTGACGGCGAAGTGGAGAATACCAAGCGATTGCGCAAGAAACTCGTTGAAGTTATTCGCCGGGTTCGGCCTGATGTTATTTTGAGCTGTGATCCGGTCGCGCTTTTTGAGAGGGCCGGTTTGTGCCATAAAGACCATAGAGAAACCGCGGTAGCGGTTTTTGACGCCGTGTATCCCGCGGCGGGGAGCGAGTCGTTTTTTCCCGAGCTGAAGAAACGGGGATTTTTGCCCCACAGTGTTTCTGAAATGTGGTTTTGGGGCGCGGGAGTTCCAACAAAGCACATTGATATTTCAAAAACGATAGAGAAAAAGATAGAGGCCTTGTTGTGCCACAAAAGCCAGATCGCAGATCCCAAAATGCTGGAAGTCAGGATCCGAGAGCGCGCCAGAGATGTCGCGCGGGGCAAGCGCGCAAAGTACGCGGAGGGATTCAGGGTTTTAAAGCTCTCGTAAGAAATGGGGGCTTTGCGGGAGTTGACTGGATTTTTTGAGGAGTTTAAGCTAGCATAAGGCAAGAACAGCTGTAAGCTGGAGAGGAAAGGTCGTATGATAACTTTTCTTAATGATCAAAAAATATGGCAACAGAAGGATATTGCGTTAAGTGCAAAGCGAAAAGAGAGATGACAGGCGAAAAGGAAGTAACCATGAAGGGAAAGGGCGGAAAAACCCGCAACGCCATGACCGGAACCTGTCCCAAATGCGGTACCAAAATGTTCAGAATCATGGGAGCCAAAAAGTAATTCGTTTGAATTGAATTGATGCTATCCCGTCTTTTTATGTCCCCCGGACTGTTTGCGGGATATAAAGAGGCGGGATTTGCGTTATAGAGATATGAGAAGCGTTCGCGTGGGTTTGGGTCTTATCTGCGTGCTGGCGTTTGCAAATTTTGTCGCGTGGAAAGAAATAGTCCAGGCAGGCGCGTTTCGGGCGTTTGTTTTGGCCGTGGGGCAAGGGGATGCCATATTGTTAAGAACCCCGGAAGGCCATGATATACTTGTGGATGGAGGACCGGATACAACCGTGCTTTCCCGCCTGGGAGATATATTGCCCCCTTGGGATAGGACAATTGACCTGATCATACTTACGCATCCGGACGCGGATCACATAACGGGGCTTGTGGAGGTCCTGGAGGCGTATCGGGCGCGTTTGGTGCTGTGGACGGGTGTTCGCAAGGATACGAATGTATTTTTGGCTTTTCAAGAGGCGATTGCGAAAGAAGGGGTGTCTGCGGTTATCGCGAATTCGGGACAGCAAGTGAGATGGTCGCGAAATTCCGGCGATTTCCTGGAAGTTTTATATCCCGATGATTCCACATTTTTTAAGGGGCCCGTAAACGAAAGCTCCATTATTCTTAGGGTTATGCGACGGGGTCCACGCATGTTGCTGACCGGAGACACGACAAGAAAGATTGAACGGCTGTTGGCGGAAAGCGGAGCGGATCTCAAGGCGGATGTTTTGAAAATCGCCCATCACGGATCTAAAACTTCAACCTCTCAAGAATTTTTGGATGAGGTGCGGCCCGATGTGGCGGTTATCTCTGTTGGAAAAGAGAACGCATACGGGCATCCAACCAAAGAGGTGCTTGAACGCCTTCGGCAATATGGTATACAAATAAAGAGAACGGATCGGGAAGGCACCGTATCATTTGCTTGGTAATTACATAATTTTTTATATGGCGCACAAGAAAGAAGAGAGAACGCTGGTGTTGATCAAGCCAGACGGCATACAGAGGTCTTTGGTGGGTGAGATTATCGGGAGATATGAAAGGATTGGGTTAAAGCTAGTGGGCGTTAAGATGTTGGTTCCAGCCGCCCCCTTTGTGGAACAGCATTATACGCTGGATCCAAGTTGGAGAAAGGCAACCGGAGAAAAAACCATTAAAAGTTATGTGGAAAAGGGACTTACTCCGCCTTCGCAGGATCCTTTGGAGATTTCGGCGAAAATTCTTGCCAATCTCATGAAGTATCTTTCTGCGGGTCCCGTGGTTGCCATGGTGTGGCAGGGAGCTCACGCGGTGCAGATTATCCGCAAGATAACGGGCAAAACAGAGCCGCTGTCTTCCGATGTGGGGACCATTCGCGGCGATTTTGTTTTGGACTCTTACCAAATGGCGGATGAAGACGAGAGATCCGTGAGAAATCTCATTCACGCTTCAGGATCCGTGCAGGAGGCCGAGATGGAAATATCGCATTGGTTTAATGCCAATGAATTGGTGCGTTACAATGTGGCGCAAGAGAAAATTTTGTATGATGTAAATCTGGACGGGATTCTTGAGTAAAAAAAGAAGCGAAAGTGGGGTATGCTTTCGCTTCACGGATGGACTATTTTTTGGCGAATTCCAGGGGCGGGCTTTCTTCTCCGAACCGGATCTTTAGGATTCGTTCGGTTGAAGGAGGCATAATGGGGCCGATGAGCGCTTCGCGCGTCCATCGCTCCAGCGGAAGCTCGCAACGGATCGAGTTGCCGCCCACGATGCGCATGGCTCTTTGAGTGATCCAGAGGGATAGCTCCGTGCAGAAGTATTTTGCCTGAAGCATTAGGCGGGTCGCGTTTTTGTCGTCTGCCATGAACGCGAGCGCCGCTTGCGCGATCAGGTTTTCTCCCGCGCGCGCGAGGTTCTCCATGAGGAGGACTTCTTCGGCGTTTTCCTCTGTTTTTTTGTTTGCTTTGAGATACTCCAATGCCGCTATTCCCACGCCTAGATATACGGATGCGTACATGAGCCCGAAATTGCGGAACAACTTTTTGCGCACGATCTCTCCGGAGGTCCCGATAACGCATTCGTTTGGGACAAACGCGTCAAATGAGATGTTGTGGCTGGAGGTTGCCCGCATGGCCAGGACATTCCAATGTTTTTGCACGCAGACATCGCGCGCGGGGATGAGTGCCGACAGGAATCCTGCTTCCGGCGTGTCCGCGGTGTCTAGAAGCCCTGATACCAGATAGTGTTCCGCTACCCCCGCAAGGGTGCAGAATTGTTTTGTGCCGGTAACGCGATAACCGCCGGGTTCTTGGTGGAATGTCGTGCCGATCAGGAATTTTCCGGAGAAACTGGAACCCGGCTCGCTTGTTGCGGCCGCGAACAGCGCGCCGTTTTGCACGGTGTTTTTAAAGAACGCGCCGCGTTGCCCGGGAGATCCGAGAACAGAAACAAAGGCGCATACAGCAGTGTGCATGGTTAAAGCGAGCGCCGAGGATGCGTTGCCTTCGGCGATTTTAACCATGCAGAGTGCCTGTGTAAGAGCATTTGTGCTCAATCCGCCGTTCTTTTTCGGGATTGCAAGGCGCAGAAGACCGAGTTGTTGGAAAAGCCGGAAGTCATTCTCGGGAAATGTTCCCGACCGATCATGATATGCCGCCTGTTGGGATATTGTTCTGGCCGCAAGGACTGCTTTGCCGAACAACGCGCTTTTTTTTGCCGCGCTGATTGCGGGTTCTGGCGCAGGGTCTGTCGGGAAAACCATAAATGGAAGCATGGCTTCCTCCTTCTTATTGCGTTGTGGTAGGAGCTACTCCTTATGTTTTGTGTAGCACAAGCCCGTAGATGCGCAAATAAGCGGATTAGACCGTTTGGATGTTTTCTTTCTGCATGAGTTCTCGCTGTATGGGAAAGCGCAACGCGAAAGAGGTGCCTTTGTTAAGTTCTGACTGAAATTGTATGTCGCCGCGATGCCGTTTCATGATTTCGTTTGCGATCCACAGCCCAAGTCCCGATCCTTCGGTTTGGACTCTGACGGCGTTACTCGCGCGGAAAAACTTTGTAAAAAGGAATTTTTGTTCCTCTTTGGGTATGCCGATCCCCGGGTCCGTTACGCGCAGAAAAACAGCATCAGGGGTTTGCTCAAAAGAAACGGCGATTACTCCTCGGGAGGTATATTTTACCGCGTTATCTAGAATATTGAATACGGCGATTCCCAGTTTTTTTCTATCCAGCCGCAAAGAGGGCAGGATTGTCTTGGGCGGCTCAACGAGTATGCGTACCTCTGGTTTTTGCGAAAGCGCGGATTCCACGCTTTTTTTTGCATCTTCCGCGATTGAAAGGAGGTCGTGTTCTTTGAAGCTATACCCGAATCGTCCTTCTTCAATGCGCGAGGCGTCTAGGAGATCTCCCACGAGATTGATGAGCGTGTTGTTTTGATTCGCGGTTTCTAAAAGGAGTTTGGCCTGATCTTGAGAGAGCGGGCCAAGATCATTGTTGAGCAGGGATGCCAGGGCCCATTTAATTCCCGACAGCGGCGTGCGAAGCTGATGCGAGGCAATGGTGATAAAGCTGGACTTTGCTTTCTCCGCTTCTTTTTCAATGGTCATGTCGTGGATAACGCGCATGCTTCCCATGGTTGTTTGTCCGTCTGTATCCCGCACCGGAAGAACTGTAATTTTGATATGTAATGTTTGAGGTTCCGTAATGTGAAGCTCTTGATTTTGAAAGTCCTCAATCGCAAGAGCCGAGATGTTTTTAATGTTCGCGAACAAAGGATTGTCTTTTAGTTTAAGTTCGTTCGGCTTTTTCCCGACGACGACGGCGCGGTTTATCCAGAATAGTTCCTCCGCGCGCGGGTTGAATAGCGTTATTGCTCCGTCCAGTCCATACATGATGATGCCGTCTGACAAGCTGTTTATCATGGCAAGGGTTTTGTTGCGTTCCGTTGAGAGTTCCGCGAAGATGCGCGCGTTGGTTATGGATGTGGCCGCTTGATTGGCGGCTACGGTTACAAGGCGCATTTCAAAATCGGTGAATTCATGAACATCCGGATAATAGACGCAGAGGCCGCCAACCGATCCTTGTCCGCTCACGGTGGGAACGCACAGGAGTCCTCGGTAATCTTGCTGTTCCACGGCGTTTTTCCACTTGGGTCCCAGATCGGAAAGCAGTTTCGGGTCGTTTAGTATATCGCTTGTGCCCCATGCCTTTCCCGTTTTAATGGCGCGTCCAATCCATGCTTTCCCGATTTTAATGGGGGCTTTTTTGGATTGTTCAATGTAGGATTTTTTCATTCCATAGGCGGCCGTGATATACGCGGCCTTTTTGTCTGGCGTGAGTTCCCAAAAGTTCACCCATTTTGCTCCCAGCGCTTTTCCCACAATGGTCGCCATGTCTTCCAGAATTTTTTTCAGCTGGATTTCAACGGTCAATACGCCAGACACCTTTTCCAGGGCCGAGAGGAGATCTCGTTGTTTCTGGATTTCTTTTTGAGCGAGAACTCGCTTTGATCCACGGGATTTTTTTGAAGAAACGGTGCGAGTGCGTCCCGCGTTTATGGCAATGATGTTTTGTATCGGGAGTGACATAGAGAAGAATGTGAATACGGATGTTTCCTGCGGTGTTTTGTTTTTGTTATACTATACTTATACATAAAAGGTCGTTTGATTTGAAAAGCATTGCTACATAATAACATAACATATAATTTATAGCATGACATTCGCAAAATTTTTGCCCGTAGCAGGATCGGTTGGATTGCTTGCCGCTTTGTGGGTGACCATAGGATCGGCTTATGCTCTCGTGTTATGGGTGCCGTTTTTGAGTTGGGCCTTGGTGTTTGGAGCCGGAGCCGGCAAGTTAAGCCGCATCCCAAAAGAGATCATAGGACTTGTCGGAGGGACTCTTTTCGGAGCTTTGGTTGTATATTTGCTTCCCACGGCAACCTCAATGGTGGGCGCGACGCTTGGTTTGCCCGCGCTGGTATTTTTGGCAGGCACCATCATTGTGTTGCTTGAGCTTACCAATTGGTTTGAGCTTGCCCCGGCGTATTTCTTTAGTTTCGCGGGATTCTTCGCGTATTTGTTTGGGGGATTCGCGGGCGAGGCGGGCATGACCGTTTCGTCGGTCGCCATGTATCTGGCCCTGCTGTTGACCGGAACGGGATTGGGCGCGGCGACTGTGTTAATCAGGACATTCTTGTTGAACGCCATGAAAGTTCCGGCGGATCAGCGCCAAACCATATTTGATAGAGAGAGGAGATAGAGGTATGCTTAAAACAGCCCCATTCTTCACGCGCATTTCTACTATATCTTTTGTAGGGGATCAGACATGATGTTTTGCCCGCGGGGCAAGGTCTTTGATTCCCACCTGTATTTTTTGTAGCATATCGCGCGGAGGAGTGAGGTGAACAAAAAACGCCCCAAAGGATTGAGGGGTGTTTTTTGTTCTGCTACAATACAAAACATGGTTAACGACAAATAACCTATATTGAATAACCTATGCTGAATAACCAATAGCGAATAACTAAGCGTGACATACGAGATGTCATGTATTGTCATGCGGCCGCATAAATATATATGACATGTTTCAGGCAAACTTGGCCCGTTAGGCAAACTTGGTCGGGCCAAGTTTGAAGCGCAGGGATTTAGCGCCCGTGTTTCCGTGGCACATTTCGTGCCGTATCATGACATTGTCTTTATGAGTATATTTCCATACATTCTCAACAGATCGCTTGCTCATGTGATGAGATTTTCCGCTACCCCCCAGCATTTTCATGAGAGCGTGGCGGAACATTCGTTTTTTGTGGCGTACATAAGTTCTTTGTTGTGCGATATGCTGGAAAAAGCGGGTGAAAAGCCAATGAGAGAAAAAGCGCTTACTATGGCGCTGGTGCATGACATGGAGGAAATGTTTTCCGGCGATATTCTCACGCCTTTCAAGCATTATTCAGCGGAAGTCAGAGAAACAATACGGGGCGTGAATAGACAGATAATCCCGCAGGCCTTTGAAGGATTGCCGCAGGAGATGAAAGCGAAATACATTCATCTATGGAATGAGGATGCTGACGGAATAAGCATGGAAGCGCAAATCGTAAAAGCGGCGGACAGACTCTCTCTCTTGGCAAAATGCGCCGAAGAAGTAAAGGTGGGAAACGGCTTCTTTGAGCACATCTACAAGGGCCATCTGGAAACGCTTCTGGATTACAAGGAACCGTGGTGGCAGAAAATCAAAGCGGACATCCTTCCCAATCCTTAGTCTGCCTTAGTTATCCTTGGCCCTGAACCGATCTCCGATCTGGTTCGGGGCACAGGGCACCAGAGTTGCCCCTGGCAACACGGTACCCTGTATACCCTATAGTCCCGAACCGTATCCCAAAGCATACTCCATTCTGCTTTGGGGATCCTGGGGTTCGGGGACGGGGACACAGCTTAGGCGGTCTAAGTTTAAGAGGTGAGGGATAGAGAAGAAACGCGTTGGGCTTCTTGCTCCACGAGAGGGCCTTCGTATTCCCCGCTATGGGCCGCAGTTCCGCTGTAGCTGGGCGCTTTTTGATCTAAGTGCAGATTGACGAGATAGGTGTCCGGATGTTGTTCTTTCGCGTATATGTGAAAACGGGGAAATCTTCCGCCCGTGATGGATCTCCAGAACGCGATTTCTCCGGATTTTTGGTCTATTCCTTCGGGTATGTACCCGCATCGTCTCATAAAAGACGAGATGGTCTCTGTCTTCAAGAACAGTGAGATTTTCATATTGGTCGGGCTGCCGGGAGTCGGACCCGGTTCACACCCACCCCAAGGGTGTATACTGCCGGTATACTACAGCCCGCTGGTTTAATTTTTGCCGAGCGCTTTTTTGCATTTCGCGCACGCTTTGACTCTGGCGCCCGGAATCAGGCCCGCCTTGATAGCGGTTTCCGCGGATAAGCGCGTCCATTGAAGATTGGGTTTTTGTATGCGCTTGATGGTGGGATTGTATTTGCCGCGGAGTTTTACTCTTCGCCATGCGGCGTTTGTGGTTTTTTCGCAGAGAACGCAATGTTGTGCCATGGATAAATGATAACAAAGGACGATGTTTTTTGCAAGTAGACGAATAGATGGGGATACGTAAGCGCGGATAAACTCAAATGATAAATTTCAAATTCAAAAACTCCGCCAGAGGCGGATGCGCCTTTGGCGCAAATTCCCAAGCACTACTCCGCAGGCCGTATGCTACCGGGGCAGTGTTTTATC
>JACQMR010000009.1 GCA_016203455.1 Candidatus Wildermuthbacteria bacterium | reverse complement strand
GGTATAGTGGTGATATGCAAATCATCATAGGACTGGGAAACCCGGGCAAAGAATATCAAAACACCAGGCACAACGCCGGATTTATGGCGCTTGATGCCATTGGAAAAGAGTATAATTTCCCCGCCTTTCGGCTTTCTCAAAAAGACGGGGCGATGCTTTCGGAAGGAGCCATAGGGCCTGCCAAAGTTCTGCTGGCAAAACCCCAAACATTTATGAACAACTCCGGCTCCTCCGTCGGAGCTTTGTCTAAAAACTACCCACTAAAAACTAAAAACTTGCTCCTCGTTCACGACGATATAGATCTCCCTCTTGGCAGTATGAAAATCGCATCCAACAAGGGTTCTGCCGGACACAAAGGGGTGGAATCCATCATTCAAAACCTGGGAACAAAAGATTTCACCAGAATACGGGTGGGCATTTGCCCGTCAGGAGGCAAGCCGGGGAATGTTGAGGACTTTGTCTTGCAAAAATTCGCCGCGGAAGAACTCCCCCAACTTCAAACCGCGATCCAAGCCACGGCAAAAGCAATCTTCTCTTTACTGCAATAGCGAGAGAGGATTACGGGTTGTTGACGACCGCCCGCGATATTCCTATGCTATCAACGAATGGACCGGCCAAAACTCCTTTCGCGATTGCTTATCACTTCCATTGACCCGTATTTTCTGGAAAAGGGCAATGTTTGGTTTGAAGAACACATGGATGAGATCTTGGAAGCGCGAAAAAACCAGTCGTTTTTTCAAGACAACACCCTCTATCTTAGGCAAGGAGCAGAGGAGGGACTGTCCCTCCTATTGCGAAAACTGGATGAATTCGGGTATGAAAAGGTATTTCAGGTAAGAGACCCGGGGGAATTCTCGCGGCTTGGCGGAACCCTGGAGATATTTCCCATAACAAAAACCAACGCGGTGCGAATTGAATTTTTAGGAAATACCGTTGAGTCCATGGAAGAACTCGCGGTAAACGCGGACGAAGAAACAACGAAAACCATACTTAAAAAACGCCTGCAATCCCAAAAAACATTTTCCGATCTTCAAGACCTGAAACCCGGAGATTTTCTGGTGCATATAGACCACGGAGTCGCAAAATTCGCCGGCATTAAGTCAATTGGGAGCGTTCAATACTACCTTCTGCAATATGCGCAAGAAGACAAGCTCTTTGTTCCGGTTGGGCTAGAAAGAAAACTTTCCCGCTATGTGGGGTTTGCCGATCCCCCGATATCTCGGCTTGGGTCTTCTGTGTGGACCAAAACAAAAAAGCGCGTGCGAGAGGACATAGAAAAAACGGCAAAAGAACTGCTGGAATTGTACGCGCAAAGAGAGGTGTCTCTCCGGCCGCCGTACGGCCCGCCCGAAGAACTCACCCTGCGCGTACAGCACAGTTTCCCCTATCAAGAAACCCCGGATCAAATACAGGCGCTCAAAGACATTGAACGCGACCTCTTAAAACAAGAGCCAATGGATCGCATCGTATGCGGTGATGTGGGCTTTGGAAAAACAGAGATTGCCTTGCGCGCGATGATCCGCGCCGTGGAACAAGGATACCAGGCGGCAATTCTTTCTCCCACCACAATCTTAGCTCTGCAACATTTCCAAAATTTTACGGAACGGGTCAAAGACCTTCCCCTAACCATCTCCGTTCTTTCGCGCCTGCAAAACGCGAAAGAAGAACAAAAAACCCTTCAGAACATACGGGAAGGCACGGCAGACATTATTGTAGGCACCCACCGCCTGCTTTCCCGCGATGTGCAGTTTAAAAACCTGGGCCTTCTTGTGATTGACGACGAGCAACGATTTGGAGTAAAGCAAAAAGAAAAACTCCGCCAGATGAGAACAGGCATGGACACGCTTTCTTTATCCGCCACCCCCATACCAAGAACTCTGTACATGTCCCTGGCGTCTCTCAAAGGATTAAGCATCATGCAAACCGCTCCCCAAGGCAGGATACCGGTTCAAATATTCGTGGAACGCAGAAAAGAATCCGTCATTAAAAAAGCGATAACGCAAGAACTTGACCGCGAAGGTCAAGTGTACTATCTCCATAACAGGATAGGAACCATATATACGGTTGCGAAACATCTTAACCGATTGTTCCCCAGAGCAAAAATCCGCGCGATTCACGGGCAGATCGGCCAGCAAGAATTAAGAAAAACCATGGACGGATTCCGCGATAAAGAGTACGATATTCTGGTTGCCACCACCATCATTGAAAACGGCATTGACCTTCCCAATGTCAACACGCTCATTGTGGAAGACGCTACCAAACTCGGACTTTCACAGGCCTACCAGATCAGAGGCCGGGTGGGCAGATCCAGCGCGCAGTCATACGCGTACTTCCTCTACGGCTCTCGCCTGCAAGAAAAAGCAAAGCTTCGCCTGTCGGCATTGCGAGAAGCCGGACTGGGATCGGGATACAAGATAGCTTTGAGGGACATGGAAATACGCGGAGCCGGAAATATTCTGGGCAAAGAACAATCCGGTTCGGTAAACGCTTTGGGACTCAATCTCTACTGCCAAATGTTAAGCGAAGCGGTGGAAAAATTAAAACACGCGCGATAAACTGGAATAATTAATCGTGTTGTCTATGGCGCGCGTTCTCCCGCTCCATCTCGGAAGAATGCCTCGCAGTCCTGCCGAGCTTGGTCCCCGAGTAGCAACGAGGGGTCGGCAGGGCGAGAGCCAAGTTTGCCCCGAGCAGTTTATATGCTCGTCGGGGCTTGCCCCGATATACTCGTCGGGGCTTGCCCCGCCAGCTGGAGGCGGGGACAAGCGGTTCTGGAGAGAGGGGGCGGGAGAGAAGCGCGATAGCCAAAAATATACACACCCCGAACAAATACATAGATAAACCAAATAGTATGAAACTTATTATTGTGGAATCGCCAGCGAAAGCGCGAACGCTTGAAAGCTTTCTGGGCAAAGAATACAAGGTGCTTTCCTCGTTCGGCCATATCAGAGACCTGCCAAAAGGGAAACTTGGCGTTGACACCGAAAAAAACTTTGAACCCTCCTATGTTATCCCGACAAAATCCAAAAAAACGGTAACCGCTCTCAAAAACGCGGCAAAAACAACAAGCGAAGTCATACTCGCAACCGATGAAGACAGAGAAGGCGAGGCCATTGCCTGGCATCTGTCTGAAATCCTGGGGCTCAAAGACGCGGAACGAATCGTGTTTCACGAAATCACAAAACCGGCAATAGAAGCGGCGCTCCTGCATCCGAGAACCGTGGACATCAACCAGGTAAACGCCCAGCAGGCAAGGCGCATTCTTGACCGCCTTGTAGGATATAAACTTTCCCCGTTTCTCTGGAAAAAAGTTGCCCGGGGGCTCTCGGCAGGAAGAGTGCAGTCGGCAACCGTGCGCTTAATCGCAGACCGAGAAGAAGAAATCCAGGCGTTCAAAGCGCAAGAATACTGGAGCATAGAAGCACTGCTGAAAAAATCAAACAATACAAATACCGCAGTACAAAACTTTACCTCTGTTCTCGCGAAAAAAGACGGGAAATCAATTGAAAAACTGGAGATTAAAAACAAAGAGGAGGCGGACAGTATTCTCGCCGACCTGAAAAATGCCGAATATAAAGTAGAAACCCTTCAGCAAAAAGAAACGCGGCGCAATCCCATGCCGCCATTCACCACCTCTACGCTTCAGCAGACAGCCGGCCAACGGCTGGGATACCAGGCAAGGCGCACCATGCAAATTGCCCAACAGCTCTATGAACAGGGACTCATCACCTACCACCGCACCGACTCGCTCAATCTCTCTGCAACCGCGCTCGCGGCCGCGCAAACATATATAGAAAAAACCTTTGGCAAAGAGTACCGGCCCGAAACATTTCGCGTCTTCAAAGGCAAGGCGAAAGGAGCGCAAGAAGCGCACGAAGCGATCCGCCCCACTATTGCAGACAAAACTCCGGAAGTAGCGAACCTGCCCTTGCAAACGGCAAAACTCTACACCCTTATATGGAAAAGGTTCATGGCTTCTCAAATGAATCCGGCGTTGTTCAACGCGACATCTCTGGAAATCAGCGCGAAAGAATACACATTCAAAGCGGGAGGACAAATGCTGAAATTTGACGGATTCCTCAAAGTATATCCCATGAAATTTGAAGAGGCGGAGCTCCCGGAACTTACCACGGGGGAAATACTAAAACTTGAAGATCTCAAAGGAAGCCAGCATTTTACCGAACCCCCTCCCAGATACACAGAGGCAACGCTCATTAAAACTCTGGAAGAATACGGCGTGGGAAGGCCTTCAACATACGCCCCTATTATCTCAACCATTCAAGACAGAGGATATGTGGAAAAAGACGAACGCAGGCGGCTGTTCCCAACAGACCTTGGGAAAGCGGTAAACGCCCTGCTGGTAAAACACTTTCCTTCCATAGTGGACATTCAATTCACCGCGGGCATGGAAGAACGGCTGGACAACATCGCGGAAGGCAAACAAGAGTGGGTTCCCATGTTAAGCGATTTCTATATGCCTTTTGAAAAAATACTCAAAGAAAAATACGAGGAGGTCTCCAAAAAAGACACCGTCAAAGAAGTGGAGGGCAGAACATGCCCAAAATGCAACTCCCCTCTTCTCGCCCGCTTTGGAAGATACGGCCAGTTTTACGCGTGTTCCGCGTTTCCGGCGTGCAAATTTACCGAGTCCATGCAAAAAGAAAAAACCGCGTCCCTCGGCGTTCAATGCCCCAAATGCAAAAAAGGCGAGATCGCTCCCCGCAAAACAAAAACAAAGCGGATCTTTTACGGATGCACGGCGTATCCCGAGTGCGACTTTGCCCTCTGGAAAAAACCAACCGGAAAAACCTGCGAGCAATGCGGCTCTCTCATGGTTGAAACAGGCAGAAATAAGGATGTCCTTCACCAAATTCAGGATGATGGCCGGCAAAGCCAAGCCATCACTTGTTCCAACAAAGAATGTCTTGCCGGCAAACCCTCACCCATCAATCCTTAACCCCGTTAAGGCGTGAATAACTTAACGGGGTTAAGGATGCGCCCAAAAAGGGGCAGGTGCGGTTTACAAAAAAAGAAAATATCAGTATACTGACTCCGTATTTATTTTGCCCGGGTGGCGGAACTGGCAGACGCACGGGACTCAAAATCCCGCGAGGGCAACCTCATGAGAGTTCAACTCTCTCCCTGGGCACCAAAACTAACTTTTTCGGAATATATTCAAACTTAGTCTGCCTAAGCTGTGTCCCCGAACCAGAATCCCCAAAATAGAACAGAGTACGCCTTGGGATACGGTTCGGGACTACAGGGTACCGTGTTGCCAAAGGCAACTCTGGTATCCTGCGCCCTGAACCAGATCGGAGATCGGTTCAGGGCTGGGGATAACTAAGGCAGACTAAGGATTTCTGGGCTTTCTTTTTGACATTGACACGATCTGCGCTTCCAGATACTTTCAATATAGGTTCTTGCACCCCAAAAATTCAGGAGGCGGACGGAATGGCAGGAAACCCCGAAATCACGCTCATGGAAATATACCGGCTCCCGGAAGGAGTAACCCGGGAGCAGTTTGAGGAATGGTATCCACAGCACATCTTGGATGTGCGCCGTACAAATCTACTCAACCTTGTAGAAGTACAAATTCAAATCGGTAAAGATGAGTATCCGCGCGTCGTCACCATCAGAACGACGCAAGAAAACCTCGCCGCGGCTCAACAAGATCCGGCAATCGTCGCAGTACTGCAAGACGCGGCCCGTTGGGGCGCGACCGTCTTTCTGGTAACCCCCCTCGCGCTTTAACATACGCGCAAGCCCTAAAACCCTGACTCACATAGTTAGGGTTGTTTTATTTCCAAAAGGTATTGAAAAAGAAGCTCAAACCCGTGCTTTGCCCAAAACGACTCGCGCTTCCCGCAAATGCGAAAATGCACATCCGTTATCTTCTCTTGCAATCAGTACGAAAAAAAACGATTCCCGCGCGAACAAAATAATCGCACCACAATAAAACCGGAAACCATGCCAATGACCGCGCCGCCCGCGATGTCCAAGGGCCAATGAACTCCGGCAAGCACGCGGGCAATTCCCATGAGGCCGGAAAACGCGAGAAACGCGATGCCCGCTTTTTTATTGTACGAGTATAACACCGCTCCCAGGGCAAAGAAAAATGTGGCGTGTCCCGAAGGAAACGACCACGACAACGGCGACTCGGCTATTAAAGGCATGGTTCCCTGCTCCACAAAGGGCCTGGGATTATGCCAGAAAAAACGGATCGCCTCGGTAACAACGCCGCGGGAAAGAAAAGCCGCGCTTGCCGCCTCAAACAAAAACCGGGGATATTTTTTTCTATTCTCCCAAAAAAATACCAGCAGAAACGCCAGCAGTATATACCCCAAAGGTTCCGCGAAAAAAACAATGACGCTATTCATGCAAAGAAAACAGATTCTTAAAAAGGCAGGCCACGGTAAGAGGCCCCACCCCTCCGGGCACCGGAGTTATAAATCCCGCTTTTTCTGATACGCTTGCAAAATCAACATCGCCTTTGGTCTGGCCGTCTTCCACGCTCGTGCCTGCGTCAATCACCACGGCTCCGGCTTTTATCATGCCTCCGGTGATCAGTCCGGCCTTGCCTGTTCCGGAAATAACAACATCCGCCGACAGCGTACAGCTTGCCAGGTCTTTGGTGTCTTTGTGCGCTACGAAAACCGTGGCGCCCTGGCGAATAAGCCAAAATATCAAAGGAAGCCCCACCAATCTGCCGGCTCCAACAACGGCTACTGTTGCTCCGCGCAAATGAACGCCGGCTTTCTCAAGCAACAAAGCTATGGCCTCCACCGTGGGAGGAAGCATGGAACATTCCCCAAGCGCGAATTTCCCGAATAAAGAGGAAGAAAGAATGTCCGCGTCTTTTTCTTCCGGAATCAGATCCAGAGCTTTTTGCGCTCTGATATGCCGCGGCAAAGGCAGTTGCACGATCATTCCGGAAACCGCGGGGTCTTTCCCGATTGCCGCTATCTCCTTTTCCAAATCTTCCTGCGGAATATCCTCCGCAAAATCATACTTCTTAAACCCAGCTCCCAAAACAATAGCTATTTTTTCTTTTTCCCCCACATATTTTTCTGAAACCGGATTCTTGCCAACCTGAATCACGGCAAGCAATGGTTTCTTTCCCGCAATATTTTTTGCAAGCGCTCCAAGAACTGTTTTTGCGATTTGGTCGCCCGAAAGAATGACAGCCATGATCAAAATTCCTAATTTCTAATTCTTAATTTCTAATCAATGCCTTAATACTCCAATACTTTATTTCTTCTTTGCATTCAGAATGGAATGAACTAGAAATTAAAATTTTGTATCCGCCTGCAAGATTTAGTAAGGAAGCGGGAATTGAGAGCATAACTCCTCCACCTTCTTTTTTATCTCTTTCAGCTTTTCATTTTCCGCGATATCTCGGGCAAACTGCTTTAAATACACAGACCGTTCTTCTTTTGTCTCGGGAAGCCGACGGTCCTGCACTTCTTGCACAACTTCGGCAATCCACGCGCCAATCTGTTCCATCTCTTTTTCTTTCATGCCCCTGGTGGTAATGGCGGGAGTGCCAAGCCGTATGCCGCTTGGATAAAACGGGGAAGACGGATCTTGCGGAATCGTGTTCTTGTTGAGCGTGATGCCCGCCTTGTCTAAAGCGTCTTGCGCGAATACCCCCAAACCTTTGGCAAACGGAGTAAGATCAACAAGCATTAAATGATTATCCGTGCCATTGGAAACCAGCTTGAGCCCGCGCGCCATGAGCGACTGCGCCAATGCCTTTGCGTTGCTCACAACCTGATGAGCGTATGTCTTAAAATCCGGCCACATGGCTTCTCCCAAAGCAACCGCGATTGCGGCTGTCTGGTGATTATGAGGGCCTCCCTGCAAACCCGGGAACACCGCCTTATCAATCTTGTCTCCAAGCTCGGGATCTTTTTGCAGGCCTTTTTCCGTAGCCATGATCAAAGCCCCCCTGGGACCCCTCAATGTCTTATGTGTCGTGGTGGTTACAATATGCGCGTACGGCACCGGGCTTGGATGAGCTCCCCCCAGCACGAGCCCCGCGATATGGGCGATATCGGCGGCAAGAAACGCCCCGACTTCATCTGCGATCTCGGCCATTTCTTTAAACGGAAACTGCCTTGCGTACGCGGATGCCCCAACCCAGATAAGTTTTGGCTTATGCTCTCTTGCCAACGCTCTCGCCTCGTCAAAATCAATATAACCGTCCGCTTTTACATGATACTGAACACTCTTGTAAAAGGCGCCGGAAAAACTTGTTTTCCAGCCGTGCGTCAAATGCCCTCCATCCAAAAGATTCTGGCCCATGATAGGGTCTCCCGCCTGACACACGGCAAAATGCACCGCGAAATTTGCCGGGGTGCCGGAATACGCCTGCACATTCGCGTGGGGTACGCCAAACGCCTGCTTTGCCCTGCTGATGGCCAGGTTTTCAATCTTATCTATATACTCATTCCCCGCGTAATATCTTTTACCCGGATACCCTTCTGAATATTTATCCGTAAGAATGGAGCCGGATGCCTCAAGCACGGCCAAAGAAGTGTGATTTTCTGACGGAATCATTTCAAGCACAGTCCTTCTGCGGGAAAGCTCTGCCTGAATCAAATCATATATGGCGGGATCCGCGGTTTTTAACGGCTTTTTGTCCATATCAATATACGCGGATTGTATCACCTATATCGCCGAAAAGAAAGGTTTATTTCCGCAGAACAACCGGCTTTTTCCCCGTAATATCTATAATTTTGGAGGGTCTGCGCAAAGGCAAAAGCCCGGCGTCCAGCACAATATCGGGAACATTCTTTCTGCCCGCGAACTGCGCCAAAACTTCCGCGGAACTTCGGCACGAAGGCAACCCGGAAACATTGGCGGAGGTTCCAACCAAAGGCGCGCGCGTCTTTTTCATGATTGCTAAAACCACGGGGTGCGCGGGAATGCGCAACCCGATCTTTTTTGTGGTGCCCGTTTCTTTGGGCAAGGTCCCCTTGCTTTCAAACACAAGAGTAACGCGTCCCGGCCATGCCGCCCGCGCTTTTTTTTCTTGCGCTTTTGAAATCTTTGCCAGGCGTTTTGCCTGGGCCATACCGGACACAAAAATAGGCAATGCTTTCCCTTGTTCTCTCCCCTTAACCACAAAAATCCTTCGCGCCGCTTTTTTGTTTCTCGCGTCCGCGAGCAATCCATACACGGTATCTGTTGGACAAACGACAACCATGCCTTTTTGCAGGGCGCGCGCGGCCTCTCGTATCGCCTCGTCCTTATCTTCATTAAACACAGTAAAAAGCATCATGGTAAAATACTAACAAACGCAAGAAAAAATGAAAGGACCAAGATATCGCGTATCTTGGTCTTTATTATTTTCTCTCTTGCCGGCGGCGCGCCTGCCAAACGCTACCGGCAAGAAAGGGGGAGGGAAAATTGCCATTGCCGTTTCTTCCGGGGGGGGAAGAGAAACGGCAACGGCATAGAGCGCGAGAAAGCCACACGCCAGAATGCGACCTTCCCGCGATGACAAGGCGACACCGGAGGAGAAACACCGGCATCGCCTGTGGCAGACAAAGAGAGGAGAACGGCAACTCCTCTCAACAGAATGCAATAAGAGAAATTCGGTCTCCCCGGGAGAGGAGGAACCCAAAGGAGACCGAAAGGATATACTGCATATACTAAAACATCCCAAGACAATTCTGTCAATCGCCTTGCTTGAAAACCGTATCCTGCTTGGCGTAAACCGCGCTCTTGTCCTCAAGATTTTTAAACACAATAGTCCCGGGACCCACCACAACATCTGAACCAATGCACGCGCCGGGCATGGTACCCGCGTGTATCCCAATGCGCGCGTTATCCCCAACAATCGCTCCAAGAGCAACGCGTCCCGTCATGATCTTTTTGCCTTTTACCGCGCACGCAATCTCGCCTCTATCAAGCCGCTTGTTCGCCGCGGAAAAATTCGCGCCTATCCTGCAATCTCTCCCAAACAAAGAATCGCCGATATATCCTGAATGAAAATGCGTATTTTTTTGCACCACGGCATTTTTCATTTCACAAAACGCGCCCGTCTTCACTCCCTCCTCCAGATCCACCGGGCCTCTCAACACGGAATTATAGCCAATTTCACACCCCTTGCCTATGTAGCACGGACCTTCAATAATAACGCCTTCTTTCACAACTGCTCCGTCTTCCACGCGCACAGCTCCCGCGAGAACCGCGCTTTTTGCGACGCGCGCGGTCTTTGAGATTTCCGGTTTAAAATACGCGGAAGAAAATAAAATATCCCGCAAAGAAAAAAGCTCCCACGGATACTTTAACGCCGGCACATCATCTGCAAGCTCTACAAAAGCCGCGGGATCGTTTTTTATACGCGCGTTTAACGCGGAAATAAAGTCGGCCTCATGATGTTGCTCAAGACCTTCATAGTATGAAAAAAAATCCGGCTCCAGCATATACGCCCCGATAACCTTAAACCGCGAGGGCTCTTTGCCTCTCTCCGGATTTTCCGCAATCTCAACAACCCGATCTCCGTCAAAACGGGCCATGCCGTAATCCCATGGGGTTTCGGTTTTAGCGCCCGCCAGGCATACCGCGGCTCCGGTTTCTTCTTGTTTCATTCTCATTTGCTTTACAAGTTCCCCCGCGTTCACCTTATTGGGCCACACCGCCAAAAACGGCCCTTTCACAAACTCACGCGCCTGCCAAAGCGCGTTGCCGGTTCCCAACGGCTTTTCTTGCGCAACAAAAGACAGGCGCATGCCAAGATCGTTCTCTTGCTCTAGCATGGTTTGCATGGAAGAATCCGGAGAACATACAATAATCGCGTCTTTAATGCCATTTTCCGCGAGTCCTTTTAAGGTCCAGTAAATAATGGGCTTCCCCATGAGAAAAACTTGGGATTTGTGTATCCCATTAGCCAATGGCCAAAATCTGGATGATTCTCCCGCCGCTATGATTATTGCCTGCATATTACAATAATTTCAACAATACCCGAGCCAATACATCGGGATCGTGCCGTATAAATCCCTCTTGTCGCGCCAAGGGTTTTAGAATAACGCCAAATCTCGCATTTGTAAAATCGGTTTTTTCGTATTGTACCGCGCGGGCGCCCGCTTTCTCGTATTTTTTCACGCGAACTTCGCTTGGTTTTTTTGTATTTACCAAAATCCAGTCCAGCGTTCCTTCCCCGATATAGTTTTCAATCCACGCGACAAAGTCCTTTACGGAAAAACCTGCGGTTTCCCCGGGTTTTGTCATAAGATTGCATACAAAAACCTTTTTTGCTTTGCTTTTCCGCACGGCATTGGAGATGCCGCGCGCGAGAAAATTCGGCAGAATACTGGTAAACAAATCGCCGGGGCCAATGACAATCAGATCTGCCTTGCCTATCGCCTCCAAGGCGTTTTTTGACGCTTTCGCGCTTGGTTCCGTCCATATCTTTACGATTTTCAAGTCGGGATTATGTTTTGGCACATCAATTTCCGCTTCCCCCTTTACAACAGTTCCGTCTTCAAGACGGGCGCACAACCTGACATTGTCCGCGGTGGAAGGCAGAACCTTGCCCCGAATATGCAGAATGCGGCCGGTTTCCTCCAATGCTTTTTCAAAACTCCCCAACTGCTCTGTAAGCGCGGTGATAAACAGGTTGCCGAAGTTATGACCCTTGAGCGTCCCTTTCTCAAACCGGTATGAAAAAAGCTTCGCGAGTGTTTCTTCAGAATCAGACAAGGCAACCAAAGCGGGCCTCACGGACCCCGGAGGAAGTATCCCGAATTCCTCCCGGATAACTCTCGTGGACCCTCCGTCGTCTGCCATAGACACCACGCCCGCAAGATTCACCGGATATTTTTTTAATCCGGAAAGCACGGTGTAGGTTCCGGTGCCTCCTCCCATGACAACGATATTCTTGCCCCGAACTTGAGCGGCGGATTTTAGTTTCATGGTTGTTTAAAAAACTCATACGCGCCCGCGGGACGCGAAAAAGCAAAGACATCTTGTATGCCCGCCTGTTGCGCAACAAGAAACGCGCACTCAATAAGCTGGACAGCCAAAGAAGCGTCCGCGTTAATATCAATGCTCGTTTTGCGCGAAACGGGAGGATACCGCAACAAAAGATTGTACCCCAATGACATCTGGTCCTCCGGCCTGGAACCGGGCAGCGCCGCCAGCAATTCCGCCCCGCGAGACATGCCCCCTTTCGGCTTTTGATGAAAATTATACACCATATCTTTCCCGGAACGGAGATACGCGAGCATGCGTTCCGCCCCGGGATCGGCAACAATCTTTTTTGAAATACCGTCCGGTCTTTTATAGCTGGACACGCAGATGGAAACACATACCACGGCGTTTGGTTTTGCATTGCTCCGCCCGGGCGCGAACTTTTTCATAACCTGACTATATGTCATCCGCCTCAATTCGTTCTTTCGCAAAGAAACCCGCAAAAGAACAAGCGCGCCCCGGACAACATCTTTCGCATCAACCGCAATGATAACCGTGCCGTGCCGCACCTGATTAAGAAAGTCAGACGCTTCCGTAACAAGAGGACTCCAGCAATAGTTTACTAACTGCAATGCTTGCGCCATGAAGGACTTTTGATTCTCATTCAAACGCAAGAATCTATGCCCCCCGCTCCGCGAAATCTCATGAATGGACTGAAACGCAGACGCAAGAATAGAGGTCTTTAGCACGGACCTTTGCACCTTACCCGTAGAGGTAACAGGCAAGGCAGTCGCGTCAATAGTTGCGATATATTGCGGCCTCTCAACGGGGGCAAGATATTTTGGAGCGCCCAACAGCTGGTTTTTTAACGCGGTTTCCAGGTCTCTTTGGGATTTCCCCGTCTTTTTCCAGCAGATGACAGCCCCGGGTTCTTCTCCGTACCTTCTGTCTGGAACCCCAACCACGAATACCTGGTCAATATGCCGGTTAATCCTTTTTAACTTGTCCTCAATGGCAACAGGAGATAAATTTACGCCTCCTTTGATAATAATCTCTTTCGCCCTGCCTTTCAGGAAAAAAAACTTTGTCTTTTGCATCGTCTTCCAATACCCTATGTCTCCCGTAAGAAAATAGCCGTTGAGAAACGCCTCATTGTTCGCGGTATCGTTTTTAAGATACCCCTTCATGACAACCGGACCCCGCGAGACGATCTGTCCCTCTTGTTTTTCTTTCAATATATTGCCTTGCTTGTCCATGACAACCACTTCCGCCCATTTCATTGCCGCTCCCACGCTGTTGTCACGCACGAGTTTTGCGTATGTCTTTTGCTCAAGACCCATGGGAACTCCGGTAACCCGCAAAGCGGTTTCTGTCTGACCGTATCCCTGAAACAAAGGAATATCGTACAGCTTCATAAACTCCAAAACATCGCTGGCAACCACCGGAGAAGACCCAATCTGAATTCTTGAAACGCGGAGCTTGGTTTTTACCAAAACATATTCTTTTTGCCTGGAAAGCTGGTCATAGCAAATGGTAGGCACAATGGATGTAAAAGTGCTTCTTGTCTTTGCCAATTGTTGCCAAAAACGAGAGTTTGAATACTGCGGAGGCACCGCTATTCCCGCGCCGGCCAGCAAAGAAGATAAACAAAATGTGGTTGAGTTAATGTGATACAAAGGCAGAAGGGCGCAAAATCTGTCCGTTTGTTTTATATTCAGCCAGTCAACAATGCCGTCAGCGTTCGCCACAAGATTACAAAGCGTAAGTTCCGCGCCTTTTGGCAAAGCTGTGGTGCCGGAAGTAAACAAAAACAAAGCGGTATGAAGCAAATCTTTTGCCCAAACAACGGGCGGCGCGTTCCGCGCTCGCGTATGAAAAAACTCGTCCGCGTCTATAATCTTTGCGATATTCGCCAGGTGTCCTTGCTCTGCTTTTGGAACCAAATCCTTTTTTAAGACCAGCAGGGTCGCGCCGGTCAACTTCATTTTATACGCGTACTCTTTCGCGGTATCCCGCCTCACATCCAACGGCACGGTAATGATACCCGCGGCCCATGCCGCCCAGCTTATCAAAATCAGTTCTACGCAGTTTGGCAGGGCGAGCGCGACAACCCCCCCGGACCTGACCCCCAAAGACGCCAGCGCAGACGCGATCCGTTCCGTGAACAGTTCCACATCTTTATAGGAAATCGTCTTTACGATACCCCCCTCCTCATCGCATGCCAAAAGCGCGGCTCTGGCGGGATATTTCTTTGCCAGAACCGCGATATGAGTTCTCAAATTTTTAATAGGCGGCGTAAATTCCATGCGTTATTCCACTGTTACGGATTTTGCTATATTTTTTGGCTTGTCCACATCGCAACCACGCAGAACTCCCGCGTAATAGGCAAACAACTGCAAAGGTATCACGGAAAGAACGGGCGAAAGCATTTCCAGAGTTTTTGGAATATACATGACATCGTCGGCGAATTGCCCGATGGCATCGTTCCCCTCGGTTGCTATCGCTATGACCGGCCCCTTTCTTGCCCTGATTTCCTGGATATTTGAAATCATCTTTTCATACACGGAATCAGAAGGAACAACGGCTATGGTTGGAAACCCCTCGTCAATCAACGCGAGAGACCCGTGTTTTAACTCCCCTCCTCCAAACGCTTCCGCGTGAACATACGCAACCTCCTTTAACTTCAGAGCTCCCTCAAAGGCAACCGGCAAGCTGTATTTTCTGCCAATCACAAAAAAGTTGCGGCATGTCTTGTACTTTTCCGCGATACCCCGTATATGTTCCCCGGTTTCTAAAATCTTTTTCGCGAGGTCCGGCAAAGAAGCAAGCTCTCGCGCGATCTGTTTTCCGGCATCCAAAGACATCTGCCGTTGCCGCCCCAAAAACAGGGAAAGCAGAGCCATAACCGCGAGCTGTCCCGTAATGGATTTGGTAGCGGCTACCGCTATTTCGGGACCCGAATGGGCGTACACGCCCGCGTCCACGCCCCGCGCCACCGTGGAACCCACGACATTCACCACGCCCAAAGCAAAACCGCCTTTTTCTTTTACTTCTTTGAGCGCGGCGATGGTGTCTGCGGTTTCTCCGGATTGAGAAATAAAAACGGAAAGGGTTTTTGAATCAAATGCCTGCTTTCTGTACCTAAATTCCGAAGCGGTATCAACCTCAACCGGCATACCCGCGCATTCTTCAAGCATATACTCTCCGGCGCGGCCTACGAGATACGCACTGCCGCAAGCTAAAACCTGAACCCGTTCCATTCCCCGCATCGTTTCTTTATGCGCGTCCAGCCCCCCAAGCAACGCCAACCCTTCCTCCGTATTCAATCTTCCGCGCAGAGCGTTTGTAATGCTCTCTGGATGCTCCATAATTTCTTTAAGCATGAAATGCTCGTACCCTCCTTTTTGCGCGTCTTGGACATTCCAATCAATAGTGCTCATTGCCTTTTCAATCGCGCGGCGCGAAAAATCTTCAATGGCAAATCCCAAAGGAGTCAAAACGGCAATTTCGCGGTCTTCAAGATATATAACCTTGTCCGTATGCGTTACAACCGCGGAAGGATCTGAAGCAACAAGATATTCTCCCTCGGCAACGCCAATGAGCAAAGGAGCGGAAAACCTTACAGCCACAAGTTTTTGGGGATCGTCCCGCGAGATGACAGCCAGGGCAAACGCGCCGCGCAACAAAGGCACAACTTTACGCACCGCCTCTTCCAAATTACCAGTAAAAAATTCCTCAAGAAGATGGGGAATTACTTCGGTATCGGTTTCTGAACGAAATTCATGGCCATTGGCAACAAGTCTTTCTTTCAGTTCAAGGTAGTTTTCAATAATGCCGTTATGAACAACAAACATGCTGTCTTTGCAGTCCCTGTGCGGATGGCAGTTTTCCTCGGTGGCCGCTCCGTGCGTTGCCCAGCGGGTATAGAACAAAAACGGACTGCCCTCCAACCCCATGCCTTCAAGTTTTGCTTCCAAATTCGCGACGCGGCCAACCGAACGAACCAGATCCACGCGCTTTTTTTCCTGGTTATATACCGCCATGCCGGCAGAATCATACCCGCGGTATTCCAGCCGTTTTAATGCGTCCAGCCCGATCTTTATATTTTTTTGCTTTCCAATATATCCAACAATTCCGCACATATATCAATCAAATAATTGATAAACCGAGTGGTCGCCCACAGAATAGAAATGCGCAATCCCCGTCTTCCCAAAAACAAAAATAATACGATACCGATGACTAAGTGAAAATGAAAAGAACTCGCGCAATCCTCCTTTCAGCTTATGGGTCTTTAAGGACGGGTCAAATGGATTTATCCTAAACAAAGCTTCTTTGGTTTTTGCTGTTTCTCGCACAGCCGCTGGAAGTTTTTTGTACTCCCTCTCAAACTTGCTTGAATAATAAATCTTCTGAATCTTCATACTCAATCCAGATCGGCAAGAGAACGAAGCAATTTACCTTTTCCTGCCTCAAACTCCCGCTTGCTTTCATGAAGATCAGAAAGCAATCTTCCCTCTATCCATGCCCGCAGAAGGGCGCGAAAAAATTCGCTCTTACTCGCGTAACGCCTTTTTTTCACTTCTTTTTCAATAATTTCGTTGAACTCGCCGGGAAGGGATATATTGATGATAGATCGCATATGTGTATTACAGTTTATTACAATCGCATTATATATTCCCCCACGCTCTCTGTCAACTGCCAGCTATCGCATTATACAACAATATTCAGCAACTTATCTTGCACATAGATAAACTTTACGGGGATCTTCCCCGCCAGCCACTTTTGCGCCTTTTCACTTGATAACGCGAGGTTTTTCACCTGCTCCTCGTCTGCGCCCCGAGCAACATCTATGGCATCTCGCACCTTGCCGTTTACCTGCACAACTATGCGCGCTTTCTTTTTCATAAGCGCGGCTGGATCGTATTGAGGCCAGGACTGGACATGAATGCTAGTTTCTAGTTTATAGTTTACTTGCCCTGACCAGCGTGGAAGGATAGTTTTTAGAAGGAACCACAATTCCTCCGCAATATGGGGAGCAAGGGGGGCTAACAACAAAAGAAACGACTCCCACGCGCTTTCGCTTATTGCCTCCTCTTTTTCCATTGCGTTAGCTAAAATCATTAACTGGCTGATCGCGGTGTTACATCCAAACGCCTCCATATCTTCTCCCACTTTTTTCACCGCAAAATGAACCGCGTATTCCAATTCGGCAGAATCCTTATGACCCGCTCTTGCTTTCTCTCGCAAGCGCCACACTTTTTCTAGAAATCGCTTGACTCCCACAATGTTTTTTGTATTCCAGGGCTTAGCGTCAGACAATGGCCCCACAAACATTTCATACAACCGCAAGGCATCAGCCCCGTATTGCTCAATCACTTCGTCTGGATTGATGACATTGCCCAAAGATTTGGACATTTTCCTGCCGTCTTGAGCCAGAATGGTTCCCGGGTGGCGCAATTTCAAAAACGGTTCGTCAAACTTCGCATACCCGAATTTTTTCAGCGCTTTTGTAAAAAATCTCGCGTACATTAAATGCAGAACCGTATGTTCGGCGCCCCCCACATACATATCCACCGGAAGCCACTGTTCAATCGCCTTTTTCCCCGCGAACTCCTCTTTATTTTCGGGGTCCGCGAAACGAAAATAATACCAGGAAGAACACACAAATGTGTCCATGGTATCTACTTCCGGTTTCCATCCCTTGCCAAAAATTTTCTCGGTTCTTTGCGCAAACTCTTTGGAGTCAGCCAAAGGCGAATACCCCGTGGGCTTAAACTCAACATCGGCGGGCAAAACCCACGGCAGATGTTCTTCCGGCACCGGATGCGCCTTGCCTTCAGGATCATACACAATGGGAATGGGAGCGCCCCAATATCTCTGGCGCGAAACCAGCCAATCTCGCAAATGATAGGTCGTTACTCGCTTCCCCCACCTTTTTTCTTCCAGGTAATCCATCATTTTTTCTTTCGCCTCATGGATATCCATACCGTCAAGAAATTCTGAATTCACCATTTCCCCTTCTGCTTCTTGCACCTGTTCCGCGCGCGTAATCAAAGAAGCGTCTCCATCGGACGCGATTACGACCCGCTCCACGGGGATGCCGAACGCCGTTGCAAATTCAAAGTCGCGCATGTCGTGCCCAGGCACACCAACAACGGCTCCTGTTCCAATATATCCAAGCACAAAGTCACTAACCCAAATCGGCAATTTCTTCCCGTTTAAATTGTTAATCGCATATCTCCCCGTAAATACTCCTGTTTTCACTCGCCCCTGAATAATACGATCTTCTTCGGTTTGCCCAAGAGTTTTTTCTACATACGATTGAACTTCGTTCTGATATTTTGGTATCGTAATTTTTTCAACGAGCGGATGCTCCGCTCCAAGAACAATAAATGTCGCGCCAAAATTTGTATCCGGTCGTGTTGTAAAACATACAACTTTTTCATCCACCCCTTCAATCTCGTAGACAATACTAATCCCTTCTTTTTTGCCGATCCAATTCCTCTGATTCAGCTTTGTGGATACGGGCCAGTCCACGCCGTCTAAATCTTTGATTAAATCCTCCGCAAAATCCGTGATCTTAAAAAACCACTGCTCCATTTCCTTTTGCGCCACCGGATTTTTGCATCGCTCGCATACCCCGCCTTCCGCCTGCTCGTTTGCAAGCACGGTCTTGCACGAATCACACCAGTTTACATTTGCTTTTGCTTTATACGCCAGACCATTTTTGTGCAAAAGCAAAAAAAACCACTGCGTCCATTTGTAATATTCCGGGGTATGAGTGCCAATCTCCCTGCTCCAGTCATACGAAAGACCCAAGGATTTGATTTGCCTGGTAAATGTTTTAATCGCGCTTTCAGTAGTTTCTTTTGGATGCACTCCGCTCTTTATGGCGTAGTTTTCGGCGGGCAAACCAAACGCGTCCCACCCCATGGGATGCAAAACATTATACCCCTGCATTCTCTTGAACCTGGAATAAATATCCGTTGCCGTATATCCCTCTACATGACCCACATGAAGCCCAGAACCCGAAGGATACGGAAACATGTCCAGCACATAGCATTTGGGCTTTTTTGATCCGTCTTCCGCTTTATACAACCCCTGTTCCTCCCACTTTTCCTGCCATTTTTTCTCTATGTCTTTTGGGGCGTAGTTGTCCATATTTTTACCGCCGATATCTTCAATAATCAATGGTTTATGGTAGCCCCTTTTCACACTCCTGTCCATTCTTATAAAAACTTAGTTAAACTAAGTTTTAAGGATATAATGGGACAGATGACTCTGCAAAAGTTTCAAAAAATCATTTTGGATTGGTACAAAACCAACCGCAGAAGTATGCCGTGGAGAAATACAAAAGACCCGTACAAAATTCTGGTGTCTGAAATTATGCTCCAGCAAACCCAGGTTTCAAGAGTACTGCCAAAATACAAAGAATTTCTCAAAGCGTTTCCAACTATAAAAAAACTCGCCAGAGCTGAAGACAAAAAACTACTTAAGGTTTGGCAGGGCCTGGGATATTGGAGAAGGGCAAAATTTCTCAAAGAAACCGCGCATCGGTTATCTGGAAGTTCACTGCCAAGAGATCCAAAAACCTTGCAAACGCTCCCCGGCATTGGCCCGTACACCGCCCGCGCGGTTGCGTGTTTTGCTTTTGGAAATACAGAGGCGTTTTTAGACACAAACATTCGCAGGGTGTATCTCCATTTCTTTTTCCCAAAACGCCATAATGTCGCCGATTCGGAGATTTTGCCCGTTGCCCAAAAAGCAGTTTGGAAAAAAGATTCAAGACGGTGGCATTACGCCCTGTTTGATTACGGCGCCATGGTTCTCAAAAACAAAAAAATAAACAGGCAAAGCAAACACTATGACAAACAAAACAAATTTGAAGGGTCTTTCAGATCGTTTAGAACCAAGGTTGTAAAACTCCTTCTCAATTCCCCGCGCGACAAACTCCCCGCGCAAAAAGTACGGAACTTTTTGGAACAAGAACTTACAAAAGAAAACTCAACATTCTCATCTCAAGAAATACTCAATGATCTTGTAAAAGACGGGTTGCTCAAAAAAACGACTGACTCCTACGCGCTGTAAAGAGTAAAAAGGCGCGATCTTTGCGATCGCGCCCATACTCATCCCGTTGGCGAAAGCACGGGGGAGTAAGAAATACAAGGAATGACGCGTGAAACTCCGCGGGCCGTTTCAATGGCTTCTCTCAAACGGCCTATGTCTTCCATTGCCATCATCTCACTCAACAATACCGCAACAATAATATCATACGGACCAGACACAACATCCGGCCCTTCCAAATTATGGCTCTGGAGCAATCTCCGAATATCCTCCAAAGCCGCCATATTCTGCCCGATTTTCACCTGAACCAGAAAGAACACCCTGGACATCATCTCGCACCCTCCTGCAATAAAGATTCGCTTCAAGGATACCAAATACCAACATATCGTCAACCGGCATGCCTTGCTATGCGAGATAGCGCCGAAATAACGCTGTCCGGGTTTAAAGAAACGCTGTCTATGCCTTCTTGAATTAAAAATTTCAAAAACGCGGGGCTGTCAGAAGGCGCCTGCCCGCAAATACCAACATACTTGCCCCGCTTTTTGCACGCCCGAATGGCCATACGCACCATGCGCCGCACCGCCTCGTTGTTCTCTTCGTCCGGTTCTTTTTCCCCGCTATCCCTATCTCTTCCAAGCACAAGCTGGGTTAAATCGTTTGAACCGATAGACATACCATCAAACACATCCAAAAATTCATCGGCAAGCAAAACATTGGAAGGAATCTCGCACATCACATACACCTTGAGTGTTTTGTCTTGCTCCCTGCTCAATCCATGCTTTTTCATCATCTCAATCGTTCTTTTGCCCTCCTCTACGGTGCGGCAAAAAGGAACCATGGGTATAATGTTGGTAAGGCGCCATTCATTCCGCGCCTTTAGCATGGCTTTGCACTCCAGGCCAAAGGCCTCGGCAAACCTGGGATCGCCGTAGCGGGAAGCCCCTCTCCATCCAAGCATGGGATTTTCTTCAAACGGCTCGTATAACTCCCCGCCAATCAAAGAACGATATTCATTTGTTTTAAAATCCGAAAAACGAATGATAACCTCGCGCGGCCAGAACGCCGCGGCTATCGTTCCCATGCCTTCAGACAGTTTGTCCAGATAAAACCGCGATTTATTGGAATAGCCCGCGGTCAGTCCGTCTATGTCTTTCGCAATGCGGCGAATCTTCGCGTTTGTTTTTGCAAGATTTTTCAGTTCGCCGTACCGCAAAAGAGCGTTCGGATGAATTTTTATATGAGAAGCAATCAAAAACTCCAGACGGCCGAGGCCAACTCCCTGCACAGGCAAAAAAGAATGCTGGAACGCCGAGGCGGGAGATCCTATATTCACCATCACTTTTGTCTTTGTTTGAACAATGCCGGGCGCGTTCTGTACTGCGACAGTAAACGGCACGCGGCCCTCGTACACAATGCCAACGCCCTCACTGCAATCAAGGGTAATCTCCTTTCCGGCAAGAACCCGCATTGCTCCTCTCGCGCCCACAATCGTGGGAATGCCCAGCTCCCGGGCAACAATCGCGGCATGACTCGTTCTTCCTCCGGTTTCTGCAACAACGCCCGCAACACGCTTCAACACCGGCTCCCAATCGGGATCCGTGCGTTCAGCCACCAGAATATCTCCTTTTTGTATTGCCAAAATATCTTTTTTATTGCGAACAACCCGCGCCCTTCCAACTGCCATTCCGCGCCCAACGGCAACGCCTTGCGCCAATATGTTCCCCGTGCCCTGTCTTTTATATATCGCATACCCCCGAACAGACGCGCCTTGCGAATGCACAGTTTCTTGCCGCGCCTGCACAATATATATTTTGCCGTCTATGCCGTCTTTTGCCCACTCAATATCCAGAACAACGGAATGTCCGGCCAATCCGGAAAACCGCTCCTCTATGGCAACGCATGAACAAGCCAAATGTAAAACTTCCCTGTCTGAAAGACAAAATCGTTCCGCGTCTTTTTGCAAAACCTCTTGTTCGCGCACGCCTTTACTCGCGCGCGTTGACTTTTTGCTTTTCCTGCCGAGCGTACGAGAGATAATCGCTGAATATCCCAAAAGCAAAGAGGGCCTAAACACCACGAATTCATCCGGCTCAACTTTACCCTGCACAATGGTTTCTCCAAGACCATAAGACCCGGTAATAACGAGAGCGGTCTTGCATCCGGTTTCGGGTTCAGCGGTAAACGCCACCCCGCTTGCGGCTATATCGCTCCTCACCATTGCCTGCACGCACACCGCGAGCGCGCTATGCAAAAAAACAATGCCGCGCTCTTTCGCATAAAACACCGCCCGTTCAGAATACAAAGAAGCAAAACACGCCCGCACAGCCAAAAGAACGGCCCGCGCTCCCGAAACATTCAAAAATGTGTCGTGCTGACCAGCAAAAGACGCCTCTGCCGAGTCCTCGTGAACCCCGGAAGATCTCACTGCCACGCGCGCCCGTCCCTTGTGTTTGGCAGAAAGCTTCTCGTATGCTTGCAAAATCTCTTGCTCAAGAACCGCGGGAAACGGCGCGTTCAAAATACACTCCCTGGCAAGCCGGGAGCTTTTTCGCAAGACCTGTTCACCGCGCCCGTCCGCTCCCGCGAATATCTTTTCCAGCTCTTTATCTATACCGCTCTCTTTTACAAACGCCCCGTACGCGCTCGTTGTCACAACAAATCCTTCAGGCACAAGAACCCCCGCTCGCGCAAGTTCTCCAAGCCCGGCGGCCTTGCCACCGACAAGCGCGACATCTTTTTGGGATACATCCCCAAGCCAAGCGATATACATGGGTGCGCCGCGCATATACTATTTTGTATCCAGAGAAAAAAGGTCCTTCGCGTTTTGCGTTGTAACTCTTGCCACTTCTTCCAACGAAATACCTTTTATGCGGGCGATTTCTTCAGCCACATACTTTACAAACAGGGGCTCATTTCTTTCATCATGAGGGCCGCCTTCGTCCCTTTTTTCTTCGAGACTACGGCGAGCCAAAGTAGCAGGGACAGTCCCTGCTATGGCAGGAGTTAGATACGGCGAGTCGGTTTCCAGCACAATTCTTTCTAAAGGCAAGGCGGCTATAATTTCTTTTGGGTCTGGCAAAGCGGGCACATGCTTAAAAATCAGGCCGTTGAACCCGAAATACAGGCCCAGTCCATAAAATTGTTCTGCCTGCTTTAAGTCGCCGGTGTAACAGTGAACAACGCCCCGCAATCTTGTATCTTGTATTTTGTATCTTGTATCAAGAAACTCAATCAAATCCTCGTGAGCTTTGCGGCAATGCAAAATAACGGGGAGACCGAGTTCACCCGCGAGTTTTACCTGCAACGCAAGAGCTGATTTTTGCTTCACGCGCTGGGCTTCGCGTTTTTCTTTGCCTTTGGGCTCCCAGTAATAATCCAGGCCGCATTCCCCTACGGCAACCACCTTTTTACTCTGCCCCAGCTCCTTGTATTTCGCGTAATCAAACTCCTCCCCTTTTGTCTGAAAAGTCATCCATGATTTTTCATGCTGAACTTGCTGAAGGATCTCCGACTGCGTTTCCAGCTCGTCAACTCTCCTGTTCTCCGTAAGATGAATAGGATGAAGCCCGATAGCGGCGTACACCCCCTGATCATACTTTTCCGCAAGCTCCACGGCCCTTTTAGAGGTGGAAAACTGCGTACCAGGCATCACAACCCAAGTATCTCCCTCAAGAGTACGCTGTAACACGGCGTCAGCATCGTCTTTAAACGCGTAAAAAGAAACATGACCGTGGGTGTCTATGAGCATAAATCTATTGTAGAGAAAATTAAACAAAAGAAAATGGCCTATCTATCAGATAGGCCATGGTTTTAATTCTTGGTAGGGCGGATCGGATTTGAACCGATAATACAGCCATTAGAATGCGGCTACCTCCGGGCTCTGAACCCGGCGCTCTGCCTGGTTGAGCTACCGCCCTACAATCTAACTCATGGGGGTGTGTGCTACGCCCAGCACGACGGGAATAATAATTTCTTGTTCCCCGTCGGCCGACAGCGCCAACATCAAGGCATTCAAATACGCCTTTCCGCTGGCAATGATAATGTCGTGAGATTCGCCGCGCCCGGGATAAATCTTGCCGTCTCTTTCAACATGCAAGACTACCAGGCCAATGGAATTCACTCCTTTATCCATAGCCCGAACAGTAAAATTGCCCACAGTACAATGTTCGCCCACAACACGGTCAATGGCCCTGCACAAGGCGTCCACGGGGCCATTGCCCACTGCGGCTTCAGTGTACTCCTTCCCGTCCCGAATCAATTGTATGGTAGCTGTGTGGATGTCATCTCCATCGCCGCCAGAATAGCTTGCGCGACCCCAGGAAAAAACCGTCCTCGCATTCACAGTACAATTTTGCTTTCGGCACCCAAAGCATTCTCCTTTTTTTTCATTTTGTTGTTAATGTGCCGACGATTGTATATTTCACTTTCCCCAATATACAATCGTCGAAACAAACAAAAACTCCCCGATTGAATCGGGGAGTGCGTGCGTTTAAAGAATATGGCCTATCTGCCTGCTCTTCAACGCGAAACACTCCCCGTATTCAAGAGGAGCAACAATCCCAACAACAGATTGTTTCGCTGTGAAGAAATCATACTATGCGATATGTATAGCAAAAACGAAAAAGAATGTCAAGAAAAAAGGCGGTCCAAGAAAGACCGCTTTAACCATGAGATTGAGCACGCCTCCGCTGGACTTCCCATAGTTTGACGACATCGGCCGCGGTAATCTCGGCCAGTGACAAGCCCCGCGTCTCAAGGGAACTTCGGAGATACGCAACGACCTCCTGGGGAAGAGCGGCCTGAATCCGCTCAAAACCCGCCTGCGCCCCCGGCGCCCGGACGCGAAAATCCTGACGATCTTGCTCATGACGAGTGAAGCCAAAAAGAGCCATGCTTTCCCCCGCGCGTACGGCGCAAAAAAAAGATACTCTTTATGTACCAACCGCGCTCCTTCGTGTCAACTCCGCTAGCGTTTTACAAAAAGAAAACTCGTGTAATTCTTTGCGCTATCTTGGAGATTATTCCTAATTATCCTTAATTCCTTAATGCAAAGTACCAATCTATCATAAGAAAAAGAGCGTTTTTTGAACGCTCTTAATGAAACGAATACTAGAGCAATACCGGATAACTGCCGAGGTTCGTGACCAACGACCGCAAATCCTCGGGAACTCCAAAAAGCTCCTCCTTCACCCGGAACATTGCCCGCAAAAACTCCACGACGAGTTCGGCCTCCCTAACTCCCGCCTTAATCCGCAGGAGAAACACAACCTGTGCCATCTTGTCGCCAACATCAAGGCGATTTTTTAGCACAGAGAAGTCCACAAGATTCAGGGGATCCACGGCCTCACCTATGGACTTGAGGATCCCTGGACGATCCTGCAGAACTCGGACCATTACGGCGCTTTCGTCGTATTGCGCCCCTGCGTAACGGCGCGGCCCGACACGGATGAAACTTGTCACCCGAATAATCGGCGAGGACAGCAATGGAACCAAGCCGTTTTCATGGAGTGCTTCCAATGAGCAAAGCGTGGCCCGTGTTCTATGCCCACTGGTGGCAACCATACGCGCTCCAAGCGCGGTACTTGCCTGATAAACCGGAGCATAGCCAGGCACCAAGCGACTGATTTCGGAAGCGCATGCCTGGACCGCTTCTTGCTTTGTTACAACCTCTGCTATGTCAGCCAAAGTTGCCCCCGGGAGTCCTCCGAGCCAAAATTTAATGGTTCTGTCGGAGTATCCAGTGATGAAGATGCTCCCGCCCTGGCTCCCCATGCCAACAACGGCCCGATGCAAAGCGTCCAATGTTTCCGGCACATCTCCGTATGCCGTACGCAACGGAACAATGCCCTCGCCAACCAGACCCGTGGCAACATTTTCAATAACCTCCGGGATTGTCCCAATTTCAACCCATTGCGAAGATTCAGGATGCCTCGCCATATCGCGCGCCACTTTCTCGCTATAACTGCCCATTGGTCCCAGGAACCCGACTTTAATAACCATAGATACTCCTCTTGTTCCAGTTATAAAAGAACTCTCGCTTTTGAAAGCGCCAGGATTACTCGTGATTTCCTGGAGGCAACCCCGATTAAAATCAAAGGACTGCCGCCAAAAAACCATTCTCTCCACAAAAACAAACCCGGCCTCTTTATACAAAGAGGCCGGGGACTAGATTCAAGATGTTGCTGTTACATCAAAAAGTCCTGGCTCTTCGCGGGGCCGGTAAAAAAGAAATAAAAGCAAAAGCGATTGGACTGTTTCATGTTGTAAAATAATCCTAGCAAACCTCAAATTTTTTGTCAAATAAAAACGGGGCGGTTATATATTGCCGCCCCTACAAATGACTTTTTCTGCTTGTTCGCGCCGTCCCCCTTGCGACACGAACCCTGCTAAAATCAGGGGGCGGGTTAGAGCTGTTCTTTGGCTTATCGCAATCAAAGCGCGGCCCGCGCTTTGACCCTTCTTGAGGCGTTCCCTCCCCATACACCTCTTGCCCGCAAGAACAATGGAAATATAATCCAAAAGAACCCTGCATATACCGCATTGCCTTGCCACAATGTGGACATGGGTACTGCATAAGTCGCCCCCAAAACAGGTTGGCAACACTATAGCAAAGATTTTTCAGAACGCAAAAAATAGTGAAGCGGTGGACAGCAAACGCCGCCACCGCTTTTTTATTTTGGAGGATAATCCCCCATTATTTACCAGCCCTGCATGATGACTACCTCCTTTCCGCGCGCTGATTTATGCGCTGGCGCATAGAACGATCCATGCGTCAAGGCACAAAAACTCTTTATTTTTTCTCCAATATCTTCAAAACTCTTCTAAACCCCCCTTTGGGATTTGCCAGTTCACGAGAACCGCGGGTTACGGTTGCTATGCCTACGCGCAGATTTTCAGACACATCTCTCTGGGAAACCCCTCGGTTCAATTGCTGTACAATCTGCCACCTCACTCCCAACTCGCGATACTCCGCCGGAGAAAGAAGATCTATCAAAAACTCCCTCAAGAGCTCCTTATTGATGGCAATCTTTTGGATTACCCCAACGAGCTCCTCGGCTCTTTTGTCTTTCTGCGATTCTTTTTGTTCTTCCCCGCGCCAACCATCTTTTTCTCCTTTTGCCATTGTACTAGTACACTATCAACACCAAACAACAATGTCAATAGGCATCCAAAAAACAGAGGAGGAACTGCCCCCTCCTCTGTTTGTCTGCCCTACGCGCTGCAAAGATTGACAGCACCTTCGCATTGGTGATACACTAAAGATACACTACATATGGCTACTGCAAAAAAAAGAATTAACATAACTCTTACCGACGCCATGGAATACGCGCTGGCACTGGTGGCGAAAAGAGACAATATGCCTCAAGCAACAAAAGCCGTAAATCTTTTGCGGTTTGCTCTGGAGCTAGAAGAGGACATGGTTTGGAATCAGATCGCAAGCAAACGAGATTCCCAAAAGGCAAAATTTATCTCCCATGCAAAGGCCTGGACTAAAAGGCCTTAACTAGAATCAATGAGGCATGGGTTTTGCGATACAATACCATACAGATGTAATAACAAAAGACATTCCCCCACTCTCCCAAGAATGGAGAGGCGCGGTTAAACAGGCTATTGAGGAAAAACTAACAACACATCCTGAAGTATTCGGAAAACCTCTCCATGCCTCTCTAAAAGGATACCGAAAACTGCGGGTTGGGGATTATCGGGTTATCTTTCGCATTGAAAACGCGCTTGTTAAAATTCTGGCGATTCAGCATCGTTCTGTGATATATAAAAATCTGGAGAAAAGAATATAACAGCTCTTTGGTTATACGCCCGCAAGAAACTTCCGCAAGATTTCTTTGTTTTGCTCTAGTGTCTTTATATCCACCCATTCCCCTTGGGCGTGCATATTGGCTCCCACGGCCCCGAACACGGCAACCGGCACGCCCGCTCCCGCGAAATACCTGGCGTCCACCGCTCCGTGCTCAAATGAATACGGAACTTTTTTGCCCAGCACGGCTTCGGCCGATTCCCGAAATTTCGCGAGAATGGAGTTATCTTCCCGAACAAGCAGGGGAGATCCTTTTTCCAAAGCTCGCGTCTCAACGCCGGGCACCAGTTTTTGTATGGCTTGCAAAAGTTCATCCGGAGTTTTTGCAAATTCTCCCGTAAAACGAATATCCAGCACCGCTCTGGCGTCTGCCGGCACTTTATTGGGCGTTTTATTGCCGGTTTCTATAACCCCCACATTTACCGTGGTTTTCCACGCATCCGCTTTGATTTCACCAACATACTCTTGAATCTTCCGTATCGCAGAAACAACCATATCTAAAGCATTCTCGCCCAACCACGGATACGCGCCGTGCGCCGTCTTGCCTCGCGCTTGCAACTCCAACCACAAAACGCCCTTGCCTTTGGTAACAATAGAAAAACTTTTTTCGCCAGAGCCATCGGCGCACAGCATAAACTCGGGGCGCATGCCAAGCTCCCGCGCAATATACCCGGCCCCGTTTTCTCCGCCCACCTCCTCGTCCCCGTTCAGCAATAAAGCAACATCTTTTTTATCTGGAAATTTCCCCAGCTCCAGCATCATTTCAATGAGAACGCACGCCATGCCTTTCATGTCCATGGTTCCTCTGCCAAACGCCTTATCGCCCTCAACGCGCAAAACAAACTGGCTCTCATCTTCAGCCGGCACCACATCAAAATGCCCGTTCAAAAGAATATGGGGCCGCAAGCCGTCTTTGCCAGCAAAAGAAACCAAGAGGGAATACTTGCCATTTTTCTCCAGTATCTTTGCCTCAAAAACATTCTCGTCAAAAAGGCCCGCGATATATTCAAATCCTTTTTTGATTTCCTCGGGATTATCCGCCGTGGTCTTGAAAGAAACAAGTTTTGCGAAAAGTTCTTTATTCATATCATCATAATTACATGAATTATATCCTCTAACCAATAAAAGGGGCGGGACAGAGAGAGACACAATGCCGCCCTCTGCCCCATTGTTGACTACAACGCGCAGTAGTCCTCTTTGGTTGGGACCGGCACGGTCAGGGGCTCCCCAACCTTGCCCTCCTCCCCCCGCGCGCGCGGCGCGGGATTCCACCGCCCGTCCCACATGCCCTTGGGACATGCGGCGAGTTGTTGATCCCTATTCAGCCCGGGCTCATACAAATCGTAGCACATGCTTTTTCTCCGGCAGAGCTCCAGGCAAACTCTGTTTGTTGTTTTTCGCGAACCATACGCGGCCTGGAGATCCCGGGCCATTAATTACCCGGGAACCCCAATCCGTTTTCCTTGCAAAAAACAAAGCGACCCCTCTTGGGAAAGGGCCGCCGCTGATTGCGTAAAGAAATCTTCCAAGCTATACCTAAAACTTCCGCGCATCAAACAACAGGCCCCGTCTCTTGGGTCTCATATGATAAGAGATAAACCACTTTGTTTGATTTCGCATCATAATTGGAATTATACAGGCGCAAGAGGCAATGTCAATGGCATGGCGGAAAAAGAAAAAGGGTCCCAAATGAACCCTTCTTAATAGAACTTGTCCCGTATTCGGCGCAGATGATACGCCTGCGCCGATAAATGGCCGGAACAATCAACCGCCGCCCCTCGGGCCTTAATTTGTTCCGCCACAATTTTGCGCAAGGCGACCGCTTGATCGCCAAGCGCACAGGCACGACGCCATCTTCTTTCTTGCCCCTCGGTCATCTCATAGAGAAAAGAATCCATAAAAACCCTCCCGCTCCTTTGTTGTAAATTGTGAAAGTGCCTACTTTCGGGCTCCGGATTAAAAACCGTACTTTTCCAATCCGCAATCCGCAAGTCACGAATATGCAAACTATGTGCTACAAGAAAGAACCTCCCGTTGGCTGGGAGGTTCTTTGCAATTTCTCAAAGAGTATTTCTACATAAACCCGCCCAGTCCGGTAAAGGAGGCAATAATGGCGACTGCGATATTCTTTTGCGTTTTTTGCTGTGTCATGCCGCGTTCTTGTTTTTGATATATTTTTTATAGCAAACCCAAAAAGGTTTTGTCAAATCAATCCTTAACCCCGTTAAGGATTGGGCTGGATGGGTAAGGTTATGGTAACCACAGTGCCTTCGTTTTCTGTGCTTTGCAACGCAATGGACCCCCCCTCTTTTTCTATTACGGCTTTGGCGAAAGAAAGTCCCAAGCCCGTGCCGTCCGCCACAAAACGAGACGCGTTTTCTCCTCTGTAAAATCGTTTAAACACATTGGGCATGTCTTGTTCGGAAATCCCTATGCCCGTGTCTGAAACCTTCATAACCGCCATTTCTTCTTTTTCTAAAATATCAACGGCAACTTTTCCGCCCTTTTTGTTATACCGTACCGCGTTGTCAATAACATGCCCGATCGCGGAACTCAAAAGAGAAACATCTGACACCACGGCCGTTTGTTTGCCGTCTTTAACCGATACTTCCAGCCGCTTCGCCCGAATAGCTTCTTCCTGGTCTTTCAAGGCGCGAGAAACAACATCCGCCAGAACAACCCGCTCTCTTTTTGCTCCGCGCACCCCTTCTTCAATTTTGCCCAAATCCAAAAGATCCGTTGCCAGTTTGATCAAGTCCTTCGCGCTCTTTTGCGCCACTTCCACGCGAGCTTTCTGCTCTATCTGCGCCTGGCCAAACTGCCCCTCAAGAACACTGCCCAGCACCCAGGAAATTCTGTTCAAAGGGCTTAAAAGCTGATGAGAAGTTCTTGTGATAAACTCGCTTTTCACTTCGTCCAATTCTTTTAGCCGGGCCGTTACATGCTCTAAATACGACACTCGTTCTTGGGCAATTTTCCGCGCCCGGTCCAGACGCACAAGCATTTCTCTCAAAAAAAGCAGGACATAGGACAAATACAAAATCAAAACGCCGTATGAAAGAACAAAGGCAAGCCGTATTGAAAATTCAGCGCCCGCCGTGCCAGGCAGGAACAGAAAAGAAGCCAACACGCCCAAAGAGATCCCCATCATGGCAATGCCGAACTTTCTGCCGGCAAGAAAAGACCCGAAGGCGATGGGAATAATCAAAAAGAAATTAAACGGGCTAAGCGCGCCCCCCGTAAAATACGCCAGAGAAGCAACGCACGCCACCGTAACAAAGTGATCGGCCACGACCACCGCGCGCACCCACCTGCCCTTCACGGCGTATCTGGCAAAAATAATGTAACAAAACAAAACAAACAAAGACAAAACCGCTCCCGTGCGGTTCGTTGCCCAGGGAAACTCCAAAAAGAAATATAACAGCGGCGCGGAAAGCCCGGTGAGAATCACGACAAACAAAGAGTAGCGCAACTGTCCCAGCCGAAACAGCTCTCCCTCCTGATTCCCCGATTGTACCGTTTTTGGTATTGCCATAAAAACCGGCGTTTCTTTATATCATGCCCGTCTATGCTCACTAAACAGCGCGGGGAAACAACGCGGCGCGATCCCGTCCCGCGAGCTGTATTGTTATCTTGCGCGCGGCGCCCGGCAAAAACGGCTCCAGAAAATCCGCCAGCTCATGAATCGCGAACAACAAATCGCCGATAACCTCCCGGCTTCCGTCTTTCTGCTCCCAGGGCTTTTTTTCATCTATATATTTGTCGCAAAACCGCATGACCTCCCATATCTTCTCAAGCGCGGAGCCAAATTGAAAATTGTCCAGGGCGCCGTCTATGCCTTTTCTGGCTTCGTCCGCGACAGATTGAAACTGCTTATCTGAAAATCCGGCCGGGACCGGTAGCGTTTCTCCAAACGCCATATCCCCCATTTTCAAAACCCTCGCAACCAAATTCCCCAGCCCCGAAGCCAAATCAGCATTATATCTCTGTTCAAACCGTTCAAAAGAAAAATCCCCGTCTTCCGCGGCGGGAACTTCCCGCAAGAAAAAATACCGAACGGCATCCGCTCCATATTTCTCAATCAGAGAAAAAGGGTCTATCACATTTCCCAAGGACTTTGACATTTTCTGCCCCTCCACGGTGATAAATCCGTGAACAAAGATGATCTTGGGCAACGGCAAGCCCAGCGACAAAAGCATTGCGGGCCATATTGTCGCGTGGAACCTTAAAATATCCTTCCCAACCGCATGCACGCTGGCAGGCCAGTATTCCTTGAATTTTTCTCCCGAGGGATACCCCAAAGCGGAGATGTAATTCGTAAGCGCGTCCGCCCATACATACACAACCTGCGTATCATCGTCTGGAACCGGAATACCCCATTGCAGTTTCTCTTTGGGCCTGGAAAAACTCACATCTTGCAACCCTTGCTTTATCAATTCAAGTATCTCGTTTTTCCTGCTTTCAGGTACAATGCGCAATTCTCCTGACTCTAGTTTTTCTTTCAACGCAGGCCCGTATTTTGAAAGCAAAAAGAACCAGTTTTCCTCCTTCACGGGTTCCGGCGCCTTCTTGTGTATGGGACACAGCCCTTCTGCCAAATCCTTTTCCGCCATGAACGCCTCGCACCCCGCGCAATATAATCCTTCGTAGGAGCGTTTCTCCAAGTCGCTATGTTCTTTTAGTTGTTTCCATACCGTTTGCACCGCGGGCCAGTGGCGGATTGCGTCTGTGGTGCGAATAAAATCGTCGTTTGATATGTCCAGTTTTTTAGCTAAGTCGCGAAATTTTCCGGAAATTGAATCCGTAAACTCCCGCGGAGAAACTCCCGCGTCTTTCGCGGATTTTGCTATCTTTAACCCGTGCTCATCGGTTCCGGTCAAAAAGAAAACGGCAGAACCCTTCCTGCGATTAAACCGAGCCAAAACATCCGCCTGAATGATCTCTAGCGCGAAACCGATATGCGGAGGCCCGTTCACATACGGAATGGATGTTGTAATGTAAAACTTCTCCATATCGTTCTTGTATCACGAATCTCTTCTATATGCCACCAAAACAAATTCGCCCAACAGTTTCTTTTTTGCTTCAAGAACCGCGAGCACGCTGTCTATGGACCCGCGCAGAACCTCCTCAAATTCCTTGGTCAGCTCTCTGCCAACCACGACGCAAAAGGCCGGGTCGGCGTTGCGCAATTCGCCAAGGGTCTTTGTAATGCGGTGCGGGGACTCGTACAACACAACCGGATATCCCGACTGACTGACCTTTTCAAAAAATGTCTTCCTGCCTTTTTTATGCGGAGGGTACCCAAGAAACAAAAACTTATCCATGGGGATGCCTGCAACACTCGCAATCGCCGCGAGAGCGGAGGGACCTGGCACGGGCATGATTTTCAACCCGGGACATTGTTCCAGTAAAAACGAGATCAGCTCGTTGCCCGGATCTGAAATGCCCGGAGTACCCGCATCCGTTACCAGAGCAAGATTTTTGCCTTGCGAAAGAAGAGAGAAGATCTCCTTCTTTTTTTCCTCCGCGCTGTGCTGGTGATAGCTCATCGTCTGCGTTGTAATTTCGTGCCTGTCCAAGAGTTTTCGGGTTACCCTGGTATCTTCGCATAACACAAAAACGCACTCTTTCAAGACGCGAATCGCGCGCAATGTCATATCTTCCAAATTCCCTATTGGAGTGGCTACAATAAAAAGAGTGCCCACGGCTATTATGCGTCAGAAGCGGCGTCTTCTTTTCTTTTTGCCAGAAAATCCCGAAGAAACTCAAAGAGAATCCCAGCCAGAGGAACCGCCATGATGGCGCCCATAATCCCCCACAACTCCCCGCCGGCGGCCAGAGAAATAAGCACCAGAACGGAAGGCACCCCCAAAAATTTTTTTGAAAGCAGGGGGGTCAAGATATTCCCCTCAACCTGCTGTATAAGAAAAAACGCGAGCATAACGAATCCGGCTTTCAGCAGAGAATCCATCGCCACAACCCCGGCAACCAGCACGCCCGCGATCAATGGCCCGATGATAGGAACAAAGTTTGTCACAAAAGACAGTAAACCCAAAGAAAAAGGGTACTGTACATTAAATAAAAGCAGAGCAACGGCAGTCGCAACGCCCACAAACAAAGAGGCAAGAAGACGGGACGCAAACCATCCTGAAACCTTCTGGCGGGAACTCTCCCAAAGTTTTAGCGCGAACACCTCGTATTTTTTTGGAAACATCAGTACAATGCCCTGCTCTATGGCTTTATGCTCCAACGACAAAAATACCGCTATGGAAAACACGAAGATCGTTGAAAAAATGCCTCCAAAGATAAAGAACAGGGCGTTCAGCGCGTTTGCGGCGATTCTCTCCGCGCTTCCCGCCACGGAATCCAGCAGTGTTTGAGTATCAGAGAACGCCGCGATGCCCAAACCGCGCAGGGCGGGAGAAATCGTTTCAAAATACTGGGGCAGAACCTGGGAAAACCGCTGAATTTCTCCCACGAAAAAAGGCGCCATCCCCCAAAGCATGAAAGACAAAAGCCCGAAAATACACAAATACACGCTCATAACCCCGACCGGCCGGGGAACTCTGAAGCGAGCCAGGATGTCAATGAGGGGATTTACAAGAATAGATAAAATAATCCCGAACAGAACCCATACGAGAATATCTCTTGTAAGAAACAGCACATAAAAGCTCAAGCCCGCGACTCCAAGCTTAAAGATCGTGCTCCAGGATATGTCTAAAATTCTTTCTTGGTTATTCATGTCGCGCGCGAAAGCAGTCCTTCTAACGATTCCTTGTTGTCGCCGGGACCCACGGCAACGAGGCGCAAATTGCCCGCGGAAAATAGTTCTTGCGCCACTCGCTGAATATCTTGAACGGTAACCTCCTCTATCATACCATACACCTCTTCCGGACTGAAAAAACGGTTTTCCAGGACTTCCTGCATGCCATAAAACTCCGCCTGAACTTCAGACGGCTCCAGGCGCATGGCAAGACCTCCCAGAGCTTTGTCCTTGCCGTTTCTCAATTCTTGCGAAGACACCCGCACATCTTTAATTCTGCGATATTCCTCAACAATTGCCGCAACCGCTCGTTCCGCGTATTCATTCTTAACCCCGGCAAATGTGGCAAGAAATCCCGTATCGGGGTCCTTCCTGCTCGCCGTGTAAATATAATACGCGAGCCCCATCTTTTCTCTAATTTCCATAAACATGCGGGAACTCATGCCGTCTCCCAAAATACCCGCTAAAATATCCTGCGCGTATCTGTCTTTATGAAACGCGTTGCGCGCCATAACCCCAAGAGCCAAATGCGTCTGGTCGGTTTTTCTCGTCTCCAAAAACACTGGGGGGTCCATGCGATAAGGCACAACAGGATACTTTGGTTTAAATTCTCCGGTCGCGACATTCTGAAATAAAGATTCCACGCGTTCTGCCATCTTTTCTTCTTGAATGTTGCCCGCAACGGCTATCACGGTGTTTTTTGCCACATATTGGCTGTTCACATAGCCCACGATATCTTCTCTTTTAAGCCCCGAAACGCTTTCTTTCGTGCCCGCGACATCCCACCCGGCCGGCTGATCTCCCAAAATAACCTGCTCCCACAAATCCCATACTCTGGTCTGGGGGGCATCCTTTCTCATGTTGATTTCTTCTATAACCACGCCTTTTTCTTTTTCTATCTCCTCTTGCGAGAACACGGAATTCAAAAAAATATCCGCCACGATTTCCAAAGCCATGTCCACATGCCTGGCATCCACCTTTACAAAATATCCGGTAACATCCTGCGTGGTAAACGCGTTAAAAATTCCGCCCACATTCTCAATGGGAGCGACCACATCAAATGATGTCGGGCGGTTCTTGGTCCCTTTAAAAAACATATGCTCTAAAAAATGAGATACTCCGTTAATCCGTTTCTCCTCATATTTAGAACCCGTGCCGACAAGCGCCACCACGGTTGCGGTGGTGGTGTTTTTCTCCGGTATGGTAAGAAGACGCAGGCCGCTTTTGAATGTTGTTTTGTTAATCATGGAGTTTTTCTTGGATGACATCGGCCAGCTTATCTATCGCGATTCTCGTCTGCTTCATGGTATCGCGATCGCGCAGTGTTACCGTATTATCTTGAACCGTTTGAAAGTCAACCGTTAAGGCGATGGGCGTGCCGATCTCGTCTTGTCTGCGGTAGCGTTTTCCAATGCTTTGCGTTTCATCATATTCAACGACAAATTGTCTGGAAAGTTCCGCGTGTATTTTTTTTGCAATCTCCATCAGATTTTCTTTTTTTGAAAGAGGCAATACGGCAACTTTCACGGGGGCAAGCCACGCTGGAAATTTCATCACCACGCGAGTTGTATCTTCAATTTCCTCTCCCGTCGTTCGTTCTTTCTGCTCTACCGTTTCTTCCGCATACGCTTCAAGAAGCGCGACCAGCACCGAACGATCAACGCCCCATGTTGGCTCAATCACATGAGGAAGAAACTTTTCTTTTGTTTCAAGATTTTGATAACGCAAGTCCTGACCGCTTGCCTCCATATGATTTTTTAAATCAAAATCCCCCCTGTACGCCAATCCATACAGCTCTTTTTGACCAAACGGATAGTCATATTCTATATCCACGGTTCTCTTTGAATAATGCGCCCTTTCCCCGTCAGGAATATCAACATAATGAAGTTTAGTGTCTGAAACTCCAAGGTCTTTCAGCCATTGTTTCATTTGTTCTAACCAATGGTCAAAGTATTTTTCCCAATCTTTTTCTTCTATAAAATACTCAATCTCCATTTGCTCAAACTCACGCATGCGAAAAATAAAGTTTCCCGGAGTAATCTCGTTGCGAAACGCTTTCCCAATCTGCGCAATGCCAAAAGGCAGTTTGCGATGACTCGTGTCAAGCACATTTTTAAAATCCACAAACATTGCCTGGGCTGTTTCAGGCCTGAAGTAAACAACATTCGCGTCCCCTTCGGCTGGTCCTAGATATGTCTTCAACATCAAATTAAAAGCTTTCTTTTCTGTAAAATCCTGTTTGAGTGACTCAAATCCCAAAACCGTCGGAATTCCTTCCTTTGGAGGATGACTAGTTTCTATGTGGTCATATATCTCTTTAGGCAAGCTCTTGCTGGATATTTCGCCCTCAACGCGAAATCTGGTATGACATTTTTTGCACTCCACAAGAGGATCTGAAAAATTCTTTATATGCCCGCTTGCTGACCACACCTTCGGATTCATTAAAAGCGCGGCATCAATGCCAACAACATCGGTTCTTTGATGCACAAACCGCTTCCACCACTCTTGCTTGATATTGTTCTTTAACTCAACGCCAAGAGGCCCGTAATCAAAAGAATTGGCGAGTCCGCCGTAGATTTCAGATCCCGGGAAAATAAAGCCGCGGCGTTTTGCCAGAGAAACAATTTTTTGCATAAGGTCTTCCATGGTGTTTTAGAGCACAATCCCATTCTGAATGATTGAGGAGTCGTCGGGAAGCCGCGTATCCACCGCTCCATCACTACCAGAGATTTCCCGATCCGTAAAGCGGTCGTCTCCCGTAATAACTGCCGTTCCCATAAGAGGAAGAATGGCTCCGCGCTGGGAAACAGACGGGGCAAGCTGAATCTGGAACGCAATCTCCAGAGCATCGGAGAATGTCCCTGTTCCCGCGGAAATATCCCCGATATTCCAGAGTACCTCCCGAGACGCTTCGTCGTATGTGAGATGCGAATCCTCCGGAAATATGCGGCCGGTCAGAGAGACGCCTTCCGGCAAAACCGCTCTCACCTTGGCGTTTTCCGCGTCGTTGGAAAAATTCTTTGCCTTCCATAAAACCGTAAAGGAGGTGGGGAAGCCCGCCTGCGGAGGCAGAGGACCAAGGTTTCCAAACACCTCATCCTGAAAATAAACCGCTTGCTCAATGGCCACTTGAGAGTTGACTTTTGCAGTAAATTCCGCCCGTGCGTCTGACAACAAGACGCGATTTTGTATGATAAATTCTTTATCCTGCGGACTAAACACCTCCCAGGAATTTTTTACCGCCACCCAAAACTCAACCTGGCCTTCCTCGCCCTTGCCCAAGAACCGCAAACGCGAAGAATCCTTTGACTCCCAGATAATAGAGTTGTCCCCTTTCTGAAACATCCCGCCGGTTGTCCGCACGCTTCCCATGTCCAGCGGCCTCCCCTCCAAAGAAACAATAAGAAACAAATTCTCCAAATTCTTGTCGCTTGCGTTTTTGAATGAAACAACATAATGCAATATCTCTCCGGGAGAAGCCGTGTAATCAGGAAGCCCGTTTATCGTCTGGGCAATGATAAGCCGCGTCTGGGTGATCTCCAGGCCGCGCGCGACTTCTTTAAGGGCCGTGAACTTGCCGTCTCTCCATATGCCAAGCACGGCCTTAAAAATTTTGGCTTCTTCCACCTGCCCGTCCAAAGACCCGGTTACAACAATCCTCCCGCCGCCCGCCTTGTTGAGCACTCCTATTTTCCATTCTTTATCCCCAATGGGAGAAGGGACCGCTTTGGCAAAAGAAAACCCTCCTGGATACTCAAGCTGAATCCGCAGATCGGAAAGCGGAAATTCGGAATTTGAAAAATAATTCAATGCAAAATCAAACTGCTGGCCGGCCTCAACTTTGGAAGGAATGTCCAGTTCAAAATTCAGCGGCACGGAAGAAAGGACAACAGCCGCCGTTGTCTCTGACTCAAACTGCGCGTTCAGATTTTTTGGAGCATACTGCAAAAGCACGCGGGCTTCTTTAATATCGCCCTCTTTGCCAAACAACCGCGCGGGGAATTCAATATTCTGCTCTTGCCCGGGATAAATGTCCTCCAGTGAAAGCGTTTGACGCTCGGACTTCCCTTCCGGAACCAAAGACCCCGCAGGATACTCAAAAATAAGCGTGGGTTTTTCCAATCGTATTTCCCCGTTATTCTTGTATTTCACCACAAAAGAAATCTCCTCTCCCATGACCGTCCGGGAGGGCGCTAAAATCTCAAGCTTCAACACATCTTTTGAATAGTCGTTTCTTTGCCAAAACCAAAACCCCAGCGCTAAAAGCGCCATAAGAGATCCGGCAATAATGTATGAAAACTTTGGAATGGCAATGCGCGGTTTCTTCATATGCGTCTATATTAATTGCGCGCCCCGTATCCCGCCGCCTCCAAAGCGCGGGATACGAACAGCGAATATACGGCTTTGGGGGATCCGTGGTCTTTGAGCTCCGCGAACGAAGATCTCAATAAATCCCACAGCTCCAGGTCTCCTTGCTCTTCGCCAACGAGGCGATCCAGGAATTCACACATGCCTTGCGCCGCCTGAATTTTCCGCAAATCATTCTTAAGAAACACCTGCTGTTCCAAACAAATCGCCTCAACAAGAACTCTGCGCTCTTTTCCCTCCACGAATTCCAGATGTGAAAGAGAAAACAATTCCAAACCCCCGCGAAGCTTTGACCCTATCTTCCGTTCCGATACCGCCCAAACAAGCACCTTCCCAAATTCTTTTGTAAATACGGTGAACACCCTGTGCGCCTCGCCAACATCTTTTCTCTGCAGTATGACTCCTTGTGTTTTGTAGCGCAGAGCCATCTCTATACTTTTTTCATTCCCAGCCATAACTCTCCGCTTGAGAGAGACATGGTCTTCTCCACATCAAACACCTCTTTTGGCCTATCTCCTTTGCGCAACTCCGTCAAGCCGCCCGCATCGCGAATTTTTTTCTCATTGCGCGAAAATAACTCCTGCAAAGGAACCGCGCACCGGTAATACAGCCATGCCTTATCTTTGGGCTTATACCCCGAATCCTTTCTCATCCCCTGCACATTTCTTATGATCTCTCGCACAACGCCCTCCTCAAACAAAGAAGGCGTAATAACGGTATCCAACTCCGCGTCCCGCGGCAACGAAGCATCCGTGATAATCCGCTTCACATTAAGTTCGTCTTGTATAATTTCCAATACCTCTTTTTTGAATTTTTGTGTATCTTTAATCTTTAATGCCGCGAGCGGCTGGCGCACCTTTATGCCGGCGACAGCTCTCAATGCAAGTCCCTTGCTCGCAAGTTCCCGCGCCCGCGCCATCTCTTTGTCTAACAGGGGCTTCATAAAGCGAGTTTCCGGCTTGGGCCAGGATTCCAAATGAACGCTCTCTTTTTGTTTTGCCAGCTTTCCATATATATGCTCGCTCAAAAAAGGAATGAATGGGGCAGACAGTATGCTCACCTGCGCCAAAACAAACCCCAGCACGGAACGCGCGCTTTCAAACTCTTTTTTGGTTGCGGGGTTTTGAAATCTTGGCCTGGATCTGCGGATATGCCACAGAGACAAATCATTGATGACAAAATCCTCCAAAACCCTGGCAGAGCCGGTAATGTCGTAAGAATTCATGGTTTTTGTCATTGCCGCGATAACCGCGTGCAACCGCGACAAAATCCAAAAGTCCAGCGGAGAATCGGGTTGAGGAGTTTTTACGGAAACCGAAGCCCCGTAAGTATCGTAAAAGAGAAACGAGTTCCAAAGAGTTGAGATGAACTTGCGGGAAACCTGAATAAGATCTTTTTCCGAAAACAGTTTTGGATCTTCCGGATGGCTTAGCGTGAAAAAATACCAGCGAAGGGTATCGGTGCCGTATTTTTCAATCATGTCCCGGGGATCTACGACATTCCCTTTGGATTTAGACATCTTTTCTCCTTTCTCGTCCAGCACATGGCCCAGAGATATAACATTTTTGTACGGAGGCCCAAAGCCCAAAAGCGTAGAAACCGCGAGCAAAGTATAGAACCAGCCGCGGGTTTGATCAATCGCTTCCACGATGTAGTCGGCGGGAAAGTCCGGGGGAGCTTGTAGTTTGTAGTTTGTAGTTTGTAGCTTTTTCGGATTTTGAGCGAAGGGCCAATGGTTCTGGGCGAACGGCATGGCTCCGGAATCAAACCACACATCGGCAACCTCCTTAATTCTTTGCATCTGCCCCTTCTCGCACGCCGCGCACGGAAACTCCACCCGGTCAATAAAAGGGCGGTGCAAATCTAGTTCCATAGCCGCATTATACGGAAGATCGGCAAACGGCGTCTGGCGCGCTTCTCCCGTCCCCAGGGCCTTTTTCTTTCTCAATTCAATAATTTCTTCGCGCGACATCGCGCGCAGGGTTCCTTCAAGCAAAGTAAGAGGCGCTTCATGGGAAACCAAAACAATGGTTTTGCCCGCGTGCTTTTTCTCCAAATCGCGCACCGCCTCATACATTCTCCGCTGAACCTGGATCCAATTTTCTCCTCCGGGCAAAGGATCAATAAACCTGCGCAGATAATGCTCCGTCTCCGTTTCTTCTTTTCTCGCCCAGGTCCTGCTTATGGAAAGAACGCTCTTCCCGTTTAACTCCCCCGCGTCCACCTCGCGAAGCCGCTCCTCAAACAGAACGGGAGCACCTGTCGCTTTGGCCAGAATCTCTGCCGTTTCTTTCGTGCGGAGCAAATCGGAAGAAACAATCAGATCAATCTTCTTTTTCCGCAATGCTTTTGCGGTCTTTGCCGCCTGCGCCCTGCCAGCGGGGGTAAGAGAAAACGGCTTTTTCTCGGGCCAACAGCTCATCAGATCGGTTTCCTGCTTTCCTGAATGCCCATGCCTCATTAAAATATAGGTATTGTTTGGAACTTGTCTCGCGATCAATTCTTTTATAGAGCCCAATGCTTCTTGATGTTTGCATTCTTTGCATTCCCAAATAGGCAAAGGAGTTCCCCAGTACCTTTCCCGCGAAAACGCCCAATCTTTGACTTCCCGCAACCACTCGCCCATTCTCCCCTCTTTGAGGTGACCGGGAATCCAATTGATCTTTTTGTTGTTTGCCAACAGTTCTTTTTTCACCTTCTGCATATCAACAAACCAAGAATCTTTCGCGTAATACATCAGAGGAGTAGAACACCTCCAGCAATGCGGATATTCGTGAGAATACGGCTGAACGGCAAAAAAAGCGCCGCTTTCCGCAAGGTGGCTGAAAATTTTGTCCTCGGTTTCTTTTGCTTTCACGAACAATCCTCCAAGCCCGCCCGGAACTTCCTGGATAAAGTTTCCCCGCTCGTCAACCGTATGGAATTGCGGCAATCCAACTTTCTTTCCTAACGCGTAATCATCTTCGCCGTACATAACGGCCGTATGCACAACTCCGGTGCCGTCTGTTGTGGTCACGAAATCAGCCGCGTACACCTTGTGAGAACGCTCATTCTGAAGCGCTTTCATGTCAAAAAGCGGCTCATATGCTAAGCCAACAAGATCCTTGCCCATCAATCTCTCTGAATCCGCGCCGAGCGCCGGAACATCATTTCCGGCGAACTCCGCTTCGGGAACAAACGGGTTCGGCTCTTTTTTATAGAGTTCCTCCGCTACAATGCAAGATTCTTTCTTGCCGTTAATTATTCTCCAATACTTGATGTATGCGATGTTTTCTCCAACCGCCAACGCCACATTCCCGGGCAATGTCCACGGGGTTGTGGTCCAAGACAAAATATATGTTCTGTCGTCTGCTACACCATTGCCGATTTTTTGTCCGGGCTTTACCTTAAACTTCACATACACCGACTGATCTTCAAGAGTTTTGTACCCTTGCGCCAGCTCATGCGAAGACAGCGCGGTCCCGCACCGCGCGCACCACGGAACCACCTTATGCCCCTTGTATAAAAGCTTTTTTTTAAACCATGTCTGAATGATGAACCAGAGGGTTTCAATAAACGGCGTCTGATATGTGGCATAAAAATTCTTTGTGTCCACCCAAAACCCTATTCTGCGAGTTACATCCTCCCATTCCTTTTGGTACTCCCACACCGAATTTTTACATTCTTGATTGAATTTTTCTATGCCGTACCGCTCAATATCTTTCTTGGATTTTAAACCGAGCTTTTTTTCCACCGCGATCTCCACAGGCAAACCGTGCGTATCCCACCCGGCGCGTCTGGGAACGAAAAAACCGGCCATGGTCTTATAGCGCAGAACCACATCCTTAAACGACCGGGACGCCACATGATGAATGCCGGGCTTCCCGTTTGCCGTTGGAGGGCCCTCGTAAAACACAAAACGGGGAGATCCCTTTCTCCTCGCGACCGACTTCTCAAAGGTTTTCTCTTGCTTCCACTTCTCTAAAATCTCCTCTTCTATCTTGGGAAAATTCGCGTCCATATCTTTATTTTTACCATTTCCTCGCCCAAAAAGAAAGCGGTCAAGAACTCAATCCGCGCTCATGATACGCCCCTACATCTTTTCCGGGGCTTGAATACCCAAAAGGAACAGACAGTTTTTAATAATCTGGGCGGTGGCTTTCGTGAGAGCGAGGCGAAAATTCGCGATTTCCTTTGTTTCCGCTTCCAGCACCCTATGCGTGTTGTAAAAAAGGTTGTACGCCTGCGCCACGGAAAACGCGAAGGAACACACCATATTTGGAGAAAACCGGCGGGCGGCATCCTCAACCACCTCCGGAAACCTATACAGCAACCTCAATACCCCCATTTCCTCCTCATTCACATCCTTAACCCCGTTAAGGTGTGAATAACTTGGCCCGGCCAAGTTTGACTTGCGGAGGATGCTCTGGCACCGAGCATAAGTATACTGGAGATAGGGGGCGGAATTCCCGCGCAGGTTCAGCATCTTATCCCAGTCAAACACAATGTCTCCGCTTGGATGCTGGGAAAGATCGTTGTACTTTACCGCTCCAATGCCTACCACGCCGGCGATCTCCTGTTTCTCGTTTTCTGAAAATTCCCGACTCGCCTCTGATGAATCCAAAATCTCTCTCGCCCGGGCTTTCGCGTCATGCAAAACATCTTCAAGATGTATGGTCTCTCCTTTCCTGGTTGAGAACTTTCCCTCTTTAGATCTATACAGCCCGTGATAGACATGCGCGAACTGCTCGTCTTTCGCATATCCAACAAGCCGGGAAGCAAGAAACACCTGTTGAAAGTGAAGATTCTGCTCCACTCCGGTTTCAATAACGACAAGAGAGGGTTTCCAGCGTTTCAGCCGGTACTTCATATTCGCCATATCTCTGGTAAAATATGTGGTCGCGCCGTCTGATTTCAAAAGCATCGCGGGCGACAATTCTTCGTTGGGAAAAGATACGATAAGCGCGCCTCTGCTCTCTGTCGCCAAGCCCCGCTTTTGAAAATCCCTAATTACCTCATCCATTTTATCCTCAAAGAAACTCTCTCCGATAGTATGGTCTATTGAAACATCCAACAGGCGGTATATGCGTTCAAACTCCCTAAAACTCACTCTCTTTGTGTACTCCCAAACCATGCGCGCCTCCTTATCTCCGTCTTCCAGTTTCTTAAACCAGTTTCGGGCGACTTCCTCCAATGCAGGATTGCTTGCCGCATCTTTGTGAAATTGAACATACAAGCGCTCCAATTCCTCTATTGATAGATTCTCTAATATATCTTTTTTCTCCTCTGCGGATTTATCTTTGAGCAAAACCTCATGAACTTCGTAGAGAATCTTGCCATGCGGAGTCCCCCAATCGCCGGGGTAATTGATACCCACGCACGCGTACCCGAGAAACTTGTACAGATTATATATCGCCTGACCAATAATAGTGGATCGCAAATGGCCTATCCCGAACGGTTTTGCGATATTGGGACTGGAATACTCAATAATAACTTTCCCCCGACATTCGCCCTTCCCGTATTTTTCTTTTTTCTTAAGAATTTCGCCGAGCTCATTTGCAAGATACGCCCGCGACAAAAAAAAGTTCAAAAAACCGGGGCCCGCCACCTCAACCCTTTCTAAAAACTCCGCCGGCGGAAAAACCCTCGCGATGCCTTCGGCAAGTTCCCGCGGATTTTTCCCGATCTTTTCTCCCAAAACCAAGGCGATATTCGCGGAATAATCGCCGTGCTTTTTATCCTCCGGATGCTCAAACGCAATATGCTCAACGGGTGCCGCATCCAAAACGCCTTCCTTTGCAAGAGCAAAAAGGGCCGCCTGGACAAGTTTCTCCAATTCTTTCACTATCATGATGTTTTTAATGTAGCGTATTTTGCCGTAGAATAAAACCATGGGCGTACTCGCGGAAAACAGAAAAGCGCGTCAAAACTACGAAATTATTGAAACCTTTGAAGCCGGCTTGGTTCTTTTTGGGCAAGAAGTAAAATCGGTTTCCCAGGGCAGAATACAACTTGCCGGAGCTTACATCGCCTTGAGAGGAGGAGAGCTGTTTCTTTTGGGGTCTATCATACCCCCGTATCAGCCCCAAAACGCCGGAGATTACGCTCCGGACCGGACCAGAAAACTCCTTGTTCACAAACGGGAGATCAGGTATCTCATTGGCAAGACACAAGAAAAAGGATTGACTTTATTGCCCCTTAAGGTATATACTAAAAAAGCCAAGATCAAACTTGAATTCGCTCTGGCGCGCGGCAAAAAACAGTACGACAAACGCGACGCCATAAGAAAACGCGAATCCAAGCGAGAAATAGAAAGGGCGCTAAAACGGGGGTGAATCGTTTCGATGGAGAATGGAAATTTTTCACCCGGGCCGAGTTTCCAGGGCATCTTGTTAAAAACCCCGGGAGCACCACAAGTGCCAACATCTTTGCCCCTCAAAGGGCTCTTGCTGTAGCATAAAGCTCACAGCCGTCTCCTCTTAAGATTCCCGGTATTGGGGGGAGGCGCAAATTATCGGGATAGGCGGCGTTTCACGGAACGAGAGACGCCTGCCGAAATAAACAGCTCCGGAGGAAAAGCGGCTTTGCCTTGTTCTTACGCTCTTCCCGAATTTCTAAACAAGGATACGCCCGTACAAGAGAAGAACGGAAATTCTCCAGAAGGGAGCTCATCCTCCCCACCTCCACAAATCACCCCGATCCCCAGCTGTAAAAACCTTAGGTTTTTAATATTTTTCCACTTTTATCTTGGTTGCAAGAACACCCCTCAACAATCAAATACGGGCAAGCAAGGTGCGCCTCATAGACGAAACGGGAAAACAAGTGGGAGTGGTAACCCTGCAAGAAGCCCTGGTCATGGCCCAACAAAAAGGGTGTGACTTAATCCAGGTAACCGAGAAAGTGGATCCTCCCGTATGTCGCCTGGGCGATTACGGGAAATATCTGTACCAGCAAGACAAAAAAGACAAGGCAATCAAAAAACCGACCGGCGGAGGATTAAAAGAGATACGCCTCACATTCAACATTTCAGACCATGACCTGGAAACAAGGGTAAAACAGGCGGAAAAATTTCTTTCACGGGGCGACAGAGTAAGAATCGCCCTTCCCCTGCGGGGCAGGCAAAAAGCGCTCCGGGATCACGCAAAAGAAAAAATTGAGAAATTCCTTTCCATATTAAACGCGAGGGTTCCTGCAAAAGCGGAAAAACCCATACAGCAAGAACCAAGAGGGTTAAGCATGATTATAGGCAAACAGTAATGGCCAAACATAAAGCAAAAACCAGAAAGTCCGTTTCCAAGCGGTTCAAATTCACCAAAACGGGAAAGATTTTGAGACGCCTGACCGGACAAGACCACGCGCGCATGAAAATGACCGCGAAAAAGCGCAGGCAGGGACGGCAATGGGTTGTTGTCTCAAAGCCGGACGCAAAACGCATTAAAGAAGCATTGGTATCATAATACTACTATGGCACGCGTTAAACGAGGAGTATCGGCTCATAAGCGCAGAAAAAATGTTCTCAAAGAGACCAAGGGTTTTCGCTGGGGCAGAAAAGCAAAGTACAAGCTGGCAAAGCAGGCCGTCATGCATGGCCTCGCCTATGCTTTCAGGGACCGCAAAGTAAAAAAACGGCTGGCTAGAGGACTGTGGCAGACGCAAATTTCCGCCGCGGCAAAAGCGGCGGGAGTTTCATACAGCAAACTGATTCCCTTGCTTAAAAAACAAAACATTGAACTGGATAGAAAAATCCTTGCTTCTTTGGCTCAAAACCACCCCGCCGTATTCCAAAACATTATACAAAAAGCGCGGGGCTAGCATTAAACACAAAAAGGCGTAGTGGGGTCTGACCCCACTACGCCTTTTTGGTGGCGATTGCAAAGCTAACTTCCCAACTTCCCCAGAAGACGGTGCGCTTTTTTCAGCAACCGCCTTGCATTCGCGAATTTCAAGCGCGCGAGAGCGTTCTCGTACGCCAGCCACGCAAACCCCTGATGCTCCGGGGAAATTTTCACATCTTTGTTTTTGGTTTTCGCCAAAAAAAACACCGCGGTCTTGAAAATCGTCTTTTTGTCCACCCTGAAAAAATATTGGATGCTCTCTCTGAAGCCCTCTATGAACACAATGTCTTTCAGGTCTGTTTCTTCCGCGATCTCCCTGGTTGCCGTTGCTTTCTCGGTTTCCCCTTCCTCCACATGGCCCTTGGGAAAATCCCAATACTCCTTTTTTGCCCTTTTTGTCGTTGGATAGTGCAATAAAAGATAGAGGGGTTCCCCCTCCTCCATAAGATACACAATGGCTCCTGTTGATTTTTCTCTCGGCATATTGCTGGGAATTTGTATCTCGTGTTTTGTATCTTGTATGTTGTATTCGGCACCCTAGATACAAGCTACACTATACAAAATACAAGAGTTATTCTACTCTGGGCTTTTTTTAAGAGACGCTAGACACTCGGCAACATCTTTTGTATTTATAATATCTTGCTTTCTCGCCCATCCTCTTTTCGCCTGGCCAATGCCATACCGCAATACCTCAAAATGACCCTTTTGGTGAGCGTCAGAATCAATGGCCATTTTCACCCCCGCGTCCACCGCCTGTCTGATATGAGTGTCCTTAAGATCCAGCCGTTCCGGAAACGCGTTGATTTCAAGAATAGTCCCGGTTTCTTTTGCCACGCGAATAATCTCCGCCATATCCACCTGATAGGCATCTCGCTTTAAAACGAGACGGCCGGTTGGATGAAAAAGAATGTCCACAAACGGATTTCTCATGGCTCTTGAAATCCGCTCTGTCATATCTTTGCTTGTCATGCGAAACAATGAATGCACAGACACCCCCACGACATCCAGTTGAGCCAAAACCTCATCTTGAATGTCCAGGGAACCGTCCTTCCTAATGTTCACCTCCGCTCCCTTTAATACGCGAAAGCCGGAAATCTTCTTGTTGAGAGTATCAATTTCTGCCATTTGACGCAAGAGACGCTTCTCGTCTGATCCCCTGGTCATGGCAAGGTCTTGAGTATGATCTGTAATGGCGATATATTCCAGCCCCGCCTTTTTTGCTTCCAGCGCCATGGTTTCTATGGAGTCCTCGCCGTCGGTCCAGTCGGTCTGCGTCTGCAAATCTCCCCGTAAATCCCCATAACCGATAGGCGCGGGCAAAACGCCTTGCGCGGCCGCCTCAATTTCTCCGGCATCTTCTCTCATTTCCGGCTCTATATACCGCAACCCCAGCGCCCTATATATATCTTCTTCCGTGCGGGACGCAATGAGTTTCTCTCCTCTGAACAACCCGTATTCGGAAAGCTTGTACCCTAACTGCATGGCCCTAGCGCGCAATTTCACATTATGTTCTTTTGACCCGGTAAAATACTGCAGAGCCGCTCCAAACGCGTCTTTTTTTACCACTCGTATATCAATATCAAAACCCCACGCAGACCGCATGGATGTTTTGGTTTCCCCCGCGCCCCACACCTTTTCATGAGGTATGGATTGTAAAGCAAACTCCATCACCGCTTTGGGATTATTGCTGGATACCAAAAGATCCACATCTCCTATGGTTTCTTTCATTCTCCGCACGGAACCCGCGGCAACGACATTGTCCACGAGTCCTGACTCCTTGAAGATGCGCTCGCACTCTTTGGCAAACGGGTACGCGACACCAAGAGAAAGCCGGCCCCGCGAACGGTTTAAAAAGGCGATGCCGTCAAGGATATTGCTTTCTTTTTTCTCTCCAAACCCAGGGAGGGCGCGCACCTTTCCTGCTCTTGCCGCCGCTTCCAGCTCCTTGAGATTTTTAATCTTCAGTTTCACCCACAACTCTTTTGCCATTTTTGGGCCAATACCTTCCACCCGGGTTATCTCCTCCACATCCATGCCGATCTTTTGCTTGTAGTCCTCCAAATCTTTCACGCGGCCCGCAGCAAGATATTCTTCCGCTTTTTGGGCAATGCCTCTCCCTACCCCGGGAATCGCCTCCAGCCCCTTTATCCCTTCTTTGCCATATAAAACCCCAATGTCCCCGCTAAATGCTTCTATGCCGTCCGCGGCTCTCTCCAGTGCTTGGGGCTTAAACGAAACCCCGTCCATCCGCAAATAGAGCGCCAAAAGACGCAACACGCGGGCGATTTCACGATTTTTCATAATCAAGGATTATACCACGAATCACAGCCAAGCTTATAAAAAGAAAAGGTCTTTACCAGAGAGGCAAAGACCCATTACTCGTCAGTCATATAATGAAACGACATGGGGCAGTTTGCGTTATGCCCCACGCCGTTCCTGTTCATTGCAATGAACCCAACATCTGTTTCGGGAGGGAACACCTTTAGCGCGACATGGGCGCAGGCGTCTTGGGGCGCGAATCCCATCTCTTCAATGAGACGCGCGACCTGCTCTGCCCCCCTTCGTGCCATGATAGCTTCTCCCACACCTGTTGCCAGGACGCCTCCGAAAGAGCCAAGACGATGCCCGGCGCCATCGGCAGTGACATCTCCCACGCGCCCAAGGCGCATGAGCCCGCTTCCGCCGGTAGAGCCGGCGATAGCAAAAACCCCTTGACGATCCAGGCCAATCGCCCCGACCGTGTCACAATCTCGGGCGTAGAACAGAGCGCCATCCCCTTCAGGAATGATTCCGTATTGTTGCAACTCCACAGGATCCCACCCAGGAGCTACCGTGCTCAAGGTTCCGCCCCTGTACGCCCCCATAAGCAGAGCCCTCAATTGAGCGGCTCTCTCAAGGGCCCGCGGCGTAGGACCAGGGTGATCTTCAAGCCCCATTTGACGCGCAAATGCCCTCGCGCCATCGCCGACCAAGAAACGCGTAGTTGTGGCTGAAAGCGCCAGAGCCAAAAGAACCGGATTTTTAATATCGCGGACCGCGGCAACGGCACCATACATGCCGCTTGAATTCGCAACAACCGCGTCCATCTCTATGGTTTTGCCGTCTGCCCGCAAGACGGACCCCGTGCCTGCGTTAAAATCTCCGGAGTCCTCCAGAAATCTTACGGCGGCAATAACCGCGTCTAATGAAGACCCTCCGCGCCGGAGGATATCCATTCCGATTTCGGCGGCCCGCCTGCACCCCTCTTCCGCGAGAGGAGAAGTGCCGCCAGCTCCGCCATGCACGATAATACCGTACATAGGACTCTCCTCCTTAAAAACAATCGTCTTTTCATATTCTCAAAGAACGCATGCTACCAGGTAGCACCAGCTATACTACATGAAATATGCCCTCTGTCAAAGAGACCCGCCGTGGGGAAGTCCTGCAAGATACGGCAAAAATGGGGAGAAAATCTTTTTCACCGCGAACCTTTTCAAAAACTCTTTTGCCTCCGCGTGATTTCCAAGAGCAATATAATACTCAATAATGGAAGTCAACTGATTCAGCGCGATAAGAGCTCTATACGAATCCAAATGAAAACCATCCTTTTTTTGCAGAAGCGCGCCGGCTTTACATAAAAATTCCATAACCAATGCTCCTCCTGTCGCGTAGGGGTCAATATGCGGGCGATCCAGCAAAGAGGCGTAAAAATATAAGCTTCTGCATACCGCGACCGCGACAATGGCTTCCAATTCATGCTCGGTTAAGGCGTTTTTTAATATAAGCGTCCCGCATCCCTTAATACCCAAGAGATCGGTAAATAATTCGTCAAGATACGGAAACAGCTCTTCTAAACGAGCGGGTGCGTCTTTGTAGCGCATTAAAGAATGGCATGATTCGTGCAAAACCACGCTCTGGATAAACGCCGACTGCAAATCCTGGTCAGAAAATTTATTTTTTGTTTCCTCGTCAAACAATCGCCTGAAAATCGGGAGCACCCACGCATGAAATCGCCATTCAAGCGTTGGCTTAAAAATCGTGAAAACCGTTCCATGTTTTTGTATAAGATCAATATCCGCGGAAGAGGGGAGATTATTCCCCACAAACAAGAAATCCGCGGCTAAACCGGAAAATGCCGCTGTGTCCTCTACGCGAATTTCCGTATTCGCTATTCTCGCGCGGTTTGCCCCGGGAAGAAACGCTCGTTCGGTTGTGAGAATCAACTCTTTCAGGCGATTCATTTCGCTGGTCAGTTTTTGATCTAAAATCCCCGCCCACGCCATAAACGCGCGTTTTTTAAAAAACAGCTTGTCTAAATATCTGTCAAACGCTCCAATCACGCATCCTACCGCAGAACCCTTTGTTTTCAACCAAAGAATGTTGCTCTTGTCATAGTTATCATTCAGTAAGTCCTTTGCCCGCGAGCGAAGATATGCCTGAAGTCCTCTGTCTGAAGACATGCTAGCCGCGGCTTTCAAAAGTCCGGAAATTTCTTCCAATTCTTTTTTGTATTTTACGCTATACGGCACGGCAACCAGCTCTTTCCCTTTTCTTTCAACGATAGTGTAGGGATCCAAAATTTTAGGATTCTTTCTTGCCGCAAACTCCAACTCCTTTTTTGTAACGCCAACAGGATAAAAATTAGCTCCCGGATGACCGGCGTTTTTTTGCGATTCATACAATACAGAAGCAATCTTTGCCGCCTGACTAAGTTTTTCTAAAACCTCCCGTTCTTCCGCGATAGAGCTTTCATTCTTGCTCGGAAAAGAAAAATAAGTAGGCATGCTAAAGATATGAAATTTTAAGAATCTTACAATCGTGATTTATCAATGCTGTTTTGACCTTCACCATATCCCCCGCCCGCATTCCCAAAAGACCTCGCCCCAAAGGGGATTCGTTAGAAATCTTTTTGCGCAAAGGATCGGCCTCAAGCGTCCCCACGATTGTAAATTCATCAACTTCTCCGCCAAGATCAACGGTTACTATCGCCCCTAAACCGATCTTCTTTTTCTCTTCTCCCGTGGGAGGCGCGATCAATACCGCATTTTTGAAAATGTTCTCCAGGTCCGCTATCCTGCCTTCCAGCAAGACCATGTCTTCTTGGAAAGACAGATACTCGGGGTTCGCCTCTTCTGAATGCAAAATGGAAGGCACATCATCTCCCGTTGTCTTGATTTTTTTCAATTCAAGAAGTCCCTCGTACTCTTTTCGCAGGGCTTCCAGTCCTTTGCTTGTGAGATGATATGTTGTTTCCATGTCTCTTGCTCTTACGCTTTTTAAATAAAACTGATTCCTCGCGGGGAATCAGACGCATTGATACTTGTTCATAAAATCCGGAACCGCATCAATTGGTCTGGGCCCGCGCCTTCATCGCGCGCGTCATGATACCCTGGGAAAAAGAAAAACACATTCCTTTGAACACATCGGAACTTTTTGATTCTCTTTTGTTGTTTTGCGCGTTTAACATTGTTTTCATGTTCATATCCTCTCCTCCCTGGGATTTCAGTATATCCATGAGTCAACCGCCTGTCAACCGGCATGTCACGCGCCTGCAAAACAGCATTGAATCTAGCCCTTGTCTCCCTTAGTTATCCACAGCTAAGGCAGACAAAGGATGACCTGTAGCGCGTTCTTCGGGAGCGAAAATCTCAATCTTTCCGTACTCTCCGTCATACCCGGGAACAATGCGCACCTTGCCTTGCCGCACGCGCAGAATCCCCTCCGCGATTTCCGGAGTGGTCGCGTTCCGCAATTCCGCCTCTGTCGCGTCCAGAAGAACGGCAAACTCCGTTCCCAGCGTGTTTATCAGCGTTTCATACTCCGCTTTTCCCTTTTTGGTTCCAACGCCCGCGCGCAAAGCATCGGCTATAATCTCTTGCAGAGGAATTAAACTTTTATAAGGTATGGCGTTGTCCGGCTTATATCCTTCGGGACGATCCGCGAGTTCGGCGACCCTGTTGAGCACCCCGATGGTAAGAGGCCGTTTGCATTTGGGACATACCCCGTTGTGTTTTTTGGACTCCTCCGGGCTCATACTCACGCCGCATAATCTGTGGCCGTCATGATGATATTTCCCCTCTTCCGGAAAAAACTCCACGGTATATAAAAAACGCGCCGGGTCTTTTGATTTAATGCTCTCTGCAATGCCTGCGTAACTTAACTCTGCCTCAAACACATTTGCCTCTCTCCCTATTTTCTCCAAAGAATGGGAATCAGAATTGCTCAACAGTGCGATACCGTCTAAAGAAGACAGGCGCCAGTTCATGGCGGGATCTGAAGATAATCCCGTTTCTATCGCGTAAATATACCTGGTGTATTCGTCAAAACATTCCTCCAAAGCGTTGAATCCGGATTTTGACCCGAACACCGCGAACCACGGAGTCCACGCGTGAGCGGGGATCACCAAAGAAGACGGGTCTGCGTCCAAAGCAATTTTCGCAACCTCTTTTGCGTCAATACCGATAATAGGCCGGCCATCCGACGCAAGGTTCCCTCTCGCTCCCAGCGCCGCGTTAATCTTTTCAACGGCCCGCAAAGAAGGGACGACCAGTATAAGATGCACTTTCCTTACTTTCCCTCCCTTTGAGTAAATACAAGAAATCTCCGAAGAAAAAACAAACCTGGCGGCGCCGCCCGCTTTTCTTTTATACAGTCCCTGTTCAGCGGGTTCTAATTCCTCTTGAAGCTCGCGGAGCCAGAGAGGATGCGTAAAATCCCCGGTCCCCATGACGGTAATGCCTTTTCGCGCGGCCCACGCATCAAGATTTGTGAGATTTAAAGCGCGCGAAGTGGCTCGGGAAAACCGAGAATGAATATGAAAATCCGCGACAATCTTCATTGTGTTTCACTTAATCAATTTAATGCCGAGCCCCGCGATCTGCCCGCCGCCCAGCATGAGAATGCCCGCGAACACAGACCAGGAAAACAAGTTAAGCATGCCGGGGATAGAACCCGCGGGCAGGAGTCCTTGCAACTGACTTTGCAACAAACCGGGGAGCTGGTTCTGCAGATCCTCCAGCGAACCGAGCGCGGCAGTATTGTCAGCGCCAGGCGAATTGCTTTCTTGTTCCCGGAATATCCGCGGGGCATCGTTCTGACCCGTGAAAATCCCATACGAAGCATACAGCCCGTACAGAATCACGGACACCCCGAAACCCAAAAGCGCGAACCCGATAATTTTATGAATATTCATACGATCACACTAGCACTTTTTGAACGACATTTTTAGGGTAATTGGAAATTCCGCGCAGAATGCCCCTGTGATACCACTCCCAAACTTCTTTAGCGGCGAGAAACGCGTTAAAATCCTGTAAAAAATCCGGGAACTCCAAAAACTCCGCCGCCCCAACCGCCTCTCCCCACTGGTGGTTGCACTGCTCGTTTCCGCCCTGCGCCCTTCCTTTTTTGTCTTTGTCTTTCTTCCTGGCCATGCATCCCCGGCATTCTCTGTACTGATCAATGCGAAGAATCCATCGGGTTTCCGCCTTCTCTTTCCCGGGCGCCCCAAGATTATACGCCCCCATGTACGCCGCGGTTTGCAAGGCGTATTCCTCGCGCATAACGCTCGCTGTCTTCACATCAACCACGCCCACTCTGCCTTGAACTTCGGCAACCAGGTCCAGCGTCCCCGCGTATCCGTGCTCAAAATCCCAGACCCTTGCTTCCACGGCATTGGCGCGCCCGGCCGGCTTCACCCCGTGATCCGTTCTCCATTTCTCAAAGGCGCGCACGGAAGGGGCGATATCCTCAAATCCGCCCGCGTATTCATTCTTCATGATCCGCTCCACGGCCGCGTGAACTTTTGTGCCCCAATCAGCGGCGGCGCCTGCCCCGGCAAAAGAAAACGAACGGGAAATGAGGGAAGTAATAGCCGTAACGCGGGGAAGCCATATTCCTTCAATCTCGTACCCGTACTTGTATTTAAAAAAATCCGTTGTCATGGAGCAACAAATAACAAATCACCAATAACAAATAACCTGTAACTAATAACGAACAACCGCTTTAGAGATTAAAAATTAAAAAATAAGATGGCTTTCATTTTCGCGCGTCTGTCTGCCCGCGAAACAAAACCGCGCCCGGAGTTTTCATGATAATCTTCCACAAATTCTCCAAAAAATCCCCGCCCGCGTATCCGATAACAACGCCCAAAGCGGGAGACAGGGTATCTGTGCCAAGAAAAGACACGCCAACCTCCTTGGCAACGATAAATACGGCAACTCCAACGAATCCGGATAACGCCACGGAAGACCCGAAAGCGGATACGGAGAAAGAAACATCCTTGTATGAAAACCGATGCTTTAAAAACCCGACAACGCCGCGCAGGGCTCCTCCCAAAAACCCCCAGACCAGAACGGCTTCTAGCATGAATGCTTTTTCTGTTTTGTTACGATTCGCGGCCAATCCTCGTAGTGCAGAACCCCCTGGGCCACCACACCCCCCAGAAATCCGTAAAACACCGCGGGTTCCGCCAGAAAAAAGTTTGCTACGGCCGTTGCCACAAGAATAATCAAGAATACAAACCAATGATGCAAATGCACCCTATACTCTTTAATATCAAACACCAGGGAAGGAAGGCGGCCCCGATCCCCGGTTTTTGCCCCCGCAAAAAACCGCGCCGCGAAATACCCGGCCATGACACTCAAACCGAGCTCAACAGACAAAAGCATGGGCGCTATGCCCAAAGATGCCCTGGGAAGCGCCTGCGCGATGCCGCGCCTTGGGATCTTGCGAAAAATGTTCGTCATGCCGTATGCCGTCAATGATACCACAAAACCAAAAAAACAACAGGGCGAAAACCCCATCAACTCACAAGATACGGCAATAAATGAGAAAGCGCCCACAAGATAACCAGCACGGGGAAAAAGATAAAAAACGCGATTGTTAGAACATTATCTAGCATGGTACAAAAATTGCGCCACCGCTCCCCCTGCCAGCAAAAAACATAAAAAGATCGGGAGGATGCCCACTCCGCGCAAAGCGTATTCGGGCTCCCTGTCGCCTTTCTTCCTCGCCTGAATAAATATGGCAATAATCAACAAGGCCTCCATAAGACCGAAAACCGCGCCAAGCACTCCCAAGACCGAGATGAATTCTCTCAACCCGGCCAGAAACAACGCCATGGGAGCCGTAATGGTAAAAACAGCCGCGAACCACCCGGGCATTTTGCCGTCTTGCACTAAAGAATTTTTCAGATAACTGGCCAAAACCATAAACGAGGAGGCAATCGCGACCAGTCCAAACACAGAACCCAGAAAAACTATATTACCCCCAAGAAACGGGATAAGCCCGGAAAGCGCGTCCTGGCTTGTGCCGTTGCCAGATACCCCCGCGACAACAAGAGCAAAAAGAAAAGATACGCCCGCCGCGACCAAAGAAGCGGCAATAATGACATTGTCCAATCTTTTTTTCTCGCTCCGTTTTTTAAACATCTCGGCAATTTCTGGAACCGCGGACCACCCGGCAAGAGCAAATAAAATAACTCCGTACGGCAAGAATACTCCGTCTGATCCAAACCACAGCAAATTGTCAAAACGAACGCGCGGAATCGCCGCGCCGAATATAAGCAATAAAACCCCCGCAAGAATGATAACCATAACAAGCTCCGCTTTGGCAACCGCGCGAATACCCCGCAAAACAAAAAACGAAAGCGCCGCCCAAAATACCGCCGCCAGCGCCGTTTCAGAAAGAACAAACGGGAAGGAACCGGCAAGAATACGCAAAAAATGAGTTCCCAAAATAATGTACGCGAGCAAAGCTCCCGTAACCCCCAACACGGTAGAGCAAACAGCCGCCGCTTTGCCCGCGGGACCCAAATACACAGAAGCGTACCCCACAAGGCGGGATTTCCGTATGGTGCGCAAACATATCTCTCCAAAAAACAAATGAATAAGCGTAACCGCTCCCCCCAGCGCCAAAAAATAAAAAAGCGCGGGAATCACCCCGACTTTCTGAACCACAAACGGCAGGCCAAACATGCCGGCCCCGATAATCGTTCCCAAAAGCGTTGAAAACGCAAACAAAGAGCCGAAGTTCATGAAATGGTTATCCGATTTTATACACCCTGTATCCGTCCCGCACTTTCTTTGAGATTTTCATGCCAATCTCGTTTTTCGCCTTAGCCGCGGCAACCGGCTTATGATCGTTCTGCATGGAAGACACCTTTTGCTTTACAGAAACATCTCCGCCTTCCACGCGGATTGTATCGCCTTTTTTTAAAGGAGCGGTCAGCTTAATAACGGCAACGCCAATGTTGTCGTAGAAATGCGTGATCCTGCCTATCAATCTCTCTTTGGGCGTCTTCTTCTTCACGGAAATTGTTTTGACCGCAACCTTTTTGATAACGCCTCTCTTTTTTGCCGGAGTTTTTTTCTTCATATATGCAATATACCAAACCCGGGCCATCTCTGCCAACGATCTCGCCTTGTAGTAAAGAAACTTGACATAATTTATAGCACATGCCATTCTCGTTTCAGAATCGGGATATGACGCACGCAAAAGGAGGTTCCTACACCATGGAGAAATCCATCAACGCCTTCCTTGACCATCTGCTGGTGGAAAAGGGGTTCTCGCGCAACACATGGGAGGCCTACCGCAACGATTTATTCCAGCTCAAGAACTTCTTGAAACCGCGCCTCAACGGGTCGTCCAACTCGGAAAACGGGTGGCGCCTGGTGGACGCGAACACGCTGAACGAATACATCGCCGACTTGCGAGACGAGAAAGGATACCGGGGCGCCACTACGGCGCGGAAGATATGTTCTATAAAATCCTTTTTCCGCTTCATGTCCCTTAATGGAATTATAAGCGGAAACCCCGCCGAGTCGCTAGGATCACACCGCGTGGACCGCTCCCTGCCAAAGCCCCTCACGGAGGAGGAGGTTATCCGCTTACTGGACGCGGCGGCCCAGGCCGGAACCGCCGAGGGTCAGCGCGACGCCGCCATTATGGAACTGCTGTACACCGCCGGATTGCGGGTTAGCGAGTTGATCAATTTGAATGTGGCGGATGTCAATCTGGAACAAGGGCATATCCGCTGCATGGGGAAAGGGGGGAAAGAACGACTTGTCTATATTCCCCGCGGCACAGCCGCCAAGTTGGTCTACTACTTAAGGGCCACGCGCAAAACACTTCTTGGCCCCTCTAGAAGAGAGGGGGCCCTCTTCATCAACCGTCGCCTGGGCAGCCGCCTATCCCGGCAATGGGTCTGGACCATCCTCAAAACATACGGCAAAAAAGCGTGCATTGAACGCGCTATCATGCCAAACACGCTCAAACAAAGTTTCGCGGCTCATGCTTTAAAGCAAAGGACCGCGACGAGAAACCAAACGATGCAAACGGCGCAGGGCTTTAATCGCCTTCCAGCAAAGCAATAAAACGATGAACAACCCTCATCGTTTTTTCTTTTCAAACTTAGCCGCGCTATGTTTTTCTAGTTTCTATAAAAAAACACTCTGCCAACGGTCTTTTCCGGCTTCCAAAAAGGAAACGCAAAGCTGTTAGAAACGACCCGCGCGCCTGGTTTAAGTTCCTTTTTTAGTTTTTCCTCCAGCTGTTTCATAATCGTAGAAACGCCAAACACAATGACCACATCAAAAGGACTAAAATCAATGCTCCAAAAGTTTCTCCAGTATATCCATGCCGTATTTTGAAGGCCTGCTTTTCTAATCTTGCGGCGCGACCACCACACCAGCAAAGGATTTATCTCATACCCATGCGCCATTGCTCCAGCTTTCGCCAATGCAATCACAATCCTTCCGTCGCCAGATCCCAAGTCCGCGGCTTTTTCACCTGAACGCGTCTGCGCCAATACCATGAGTTCTTGAAGATTGTCTTTTCTAGTCCCCGCGTAAAACGCGCCGTAGCAGATAGGCACTATGGAAAACAAGAGAATATGCCCGGCCATGACAACCCCAACAAACGCTCCCAAAACCAAAAACACTACCGCCCCGCCCAGTATCGCAATCTCCATACCGCATTATACCCAACGCCGCGTTTCATGCCAAAAACCTTGAAAAAGCCCTGACTAAATCGGATGAGTTATCCGCACCATAAAGCGTTGTGTCTCCGCGGGGAATTGAACCCTGATCTCGGCCTTCGGAGGGCCGCGCTCTATCCGTTGAGCTACGGAGACAACATTCAACTGCTTGAATTTTGCCTGGCATACTAGGCCCGAGAAACCCGAACCATGCCGGAACATGAAACAATTTCAACTCCGCCCCGCTCTAACTCGTCTAAAATAATGTTCATTCCAATGGAATCGGAAGGCATGTGGCCGGCAATCACCACATTAACATGCGCGGCCTCCGCTTCTTTTTTGTGTTCCTCTGAAGTATGCATCCCGACAATAGTGCCAATGCCCGCGTTTGCCATTTTTTCCAACAGCTTTGGGGATCCTTCCGTGCCTCCGGTAATCTCGGTAAGCGCGATTTTCCCGCATCTGCTTTCGGGACTGCCCACAAACAATCGCGGCCCCACGCCCATGCGTATGGCTCTCTGATACTCCTCAATCTTTCTAAGAATATCCATGAGATCGCCCAATAGTTCAATCTCTTTGTTCTCTATATGATCTCGCAAAAACCTCGCGGCCACATTGTCTGCCGCGGTATGAACGCACATCAAATTAACCCCAAGCAGTTTTGCCGCGTCAATCGCCCTCCAATTGTTGCGAGGATTCAGCCCGCGGGAAACCTCCGAGATGCGCTCCCGCATCAAGCCCTCGGCAATGGTAACCGGAACACCGTACTGATTCAGCACATCTACCTGCAATTCCATCACCTCATGCATGTCAGAAAGCGCCCTGCCCAAAGGATGGTGGGAAATAACGAGATCAATATCCCCAAGCTGTTTTGCCAGAAGAATTTCCGCGACATCAATATCAATGCCTACAAGAACTTTTTTGATCTCCTGGTCTTCCGCGATATGCAAAACCCTCGTATCAGAATACGGATTCTTTAATGCTTCCGCGTCAAACTCCTCTTTCTGCTCTACGGAAAGCTTTTCAAACTTCTTTTGCTTTCTTTTCAGCAATTCCTCAACGCGGGCATTACTGCGAAAATCCGCATCAATACCCATGAGAACCGCTTTGTCATAGATTTCCTGGATTTTCATTTCTTTTGAGCGTTCTTTTTTGCTGTCTTTTTTGCTTTCCCTTTGCCTGACTGAAGCTTTGGCAAAACGCGCCCAGGTGCGCCCGGAACAGACGAAGACGAATTATCCTTTTTTATGCCTGCCGGCTTTGCTTTTTCTTTGCGCGCGCCAACTCGTTTCACTTCTTCAGTGTTTTTGCCTTCTTCGGTATTCTTGCCTGTCTCCGCGATTTTTCCTTTGCGGCGTCTTGGCGCGACTCGGGATCTTTGGCTTGCGAGACCTTCATAAAGCTTATTGATAAGCTCCTCTCGTTCTTTCTCGTCTTTTACCGTCTTTCTGATGCGGGCTTTTTCTAAACGAATATGCGCCCGAACACTTTTTGAAAACAATGGTTTTGACATACAAATACCGATTATCAGAGATTATAGAATAAACAAATGGTATCACGCGCGCCTTATTCTGTCTAGAATCCGAAAAGAAGCGGGGTATGGACACAAAAGAAAAATATGATATAGAAAAGCCAGCTGATTTCAATTAGAGGAGAAACATATGCCACCAAGTGGCTATATTTACCCCCCGGAACTTTCCCAAAGCCCTCTGGACCCCACTACCATCGCCCAAAACGAAGATGCCATGCTTTTAGCACTAAGAAACGGGATGATGATGCTCGTGGATCCATCAATACCCGAAATCGTGCGCCTTGCGGAAATTGCAATGCAAAGACAAACCCCGGCCAACTAACCACGGCCGGTTTTTCTTTTCTCAAACTCTTCCCGCGCCACTACCCTGTCATCCCAGGAAATCTTTTTTCCTCCGGCAACAGCTATTGAATCCTCCGATCCCTTGCCGGTAATCACCACCGTATCTCCGGGCGTAGCAATATCTAAAGCGCTGGCTATGGCCTCTCTTCTGTCTAAAATTTTAATCGCTTTGCCGCCCGTTCCATCCGCTACCTCGTCAATAATTTTTTGAGGATCTTCCTCGTACGGGTCTTCATTGGTAACAATGATATGATCGCACCACTCGCTCGCTATGGCCCCCAACACCGGGCGTTTCCACGCGTCCCTCCCTCCTCCGGTTCCTCCGAGAACGCAAATCAATTTACGGATTGCTTGCCCTGAACGAGAATGGGAAACGGTTTTTAACGACTGATACACCTGTTTTAATGCCGCGGGAGTAAAAGCGTAATCCACGATAACTCGTATGGGACTTGAAATAACTTCTTCCATTCTCCCCGGAACTTTGCTTACGCCCTCCAGCGCCTGGCGCGCCGTCTCCAAAGAAACCCCCAGCTCTCTCGCGGCCGCGATTGCCGCCAAAGCATTATACACATTGAACTCCCCAAGTAAACGCAGAGAAACTTTTACTCCGTCTGCAATAAATGCCGCGCCGTTTTGCCCGGCAACAATATCTGCGGCCCGGATACTCGCCTCCCCTTCTTTTTTCGCGGAATATACAATCTTCTTTCGCGCCTGAAACCCAAGAAAAAAGCTCGCATGTTCATCGTCTCCGTTCACCGCGTGAAAGCCGCGGGCGGCTTTAAATAACGCTCCTTTTGCTTTTCTGTAATTTTCAAACGAACCGTGCCGCTCAATATGCTCGGGCGAAAGGTTCGTGAATACCGCTCCGTAAAAAGGGATAAACCTGTGGCGATGCTGAAGAATCCCCTCCGAAGTAACCTCCAGCACAACGAATCCGCACCCCTCCTTCTTTGCCTGGCGCAGAAATTTCTGTATCACAAACCGTCCGGGCATGGTCATTTTCATGGTGTTTCTCCACTCTCTCTTGCCGATTTGAAACCGTATGGAAGAAAGGGAGGCCGTCTTTTTTCCGCCCGCAAGCAGTATGCGAGACAGCATGTCCACGGTGGTTGACTTGCCGTTGGTGCCTGTAACGCCAATAACCGTCATGCCGTACCCGGGAAACCCGTATCGCAGAGCGCTTAAAAACGCCCACGCGAGATGATACAAAGACACCAGGAAAGAAGGCGTATGTTTTCTCAAGAACTTTTTCATACTCTGCTGTTTCAAGAATCCAGCGTCTGCATAACCACGGCCCCGCAAAAACACAGCGCGCATAAAGCGCCCGTAATGGGCTCCATCATCCCCTGATGAGCCCCCAGGAACAGCGACGCGGCTCCGGAAACCGCGGAAACAAACGCGAATGGCAACATGGTATTTTATTGAATGTGTCTTAGCGCGGCTTTTACCCGTTCTTCGGCGGTCTCTATGCTTGACCCTATTTTTGACAAGGCATCCCGGGCCTTTTGCCTGGTAAATCCAAGCGCCGCCAAAGCATCCACCGCTTCATCTTCCTCTTGTTTGGGCGATACCGCGCGCCTAAAAGACCCCGTGAGCTCCAGCATGATTTTTTGCAGGCGCTTTTGCCCGATCCCCCTGACCCCGGCAAAAAACTTTTCGTTTCCCTCTTTCACCGCGCGCTCCAGCTGGCCTCTGTTCCCAAGCGAAGAAATCGCCAAGGCAACTTTTGGCCCTATGCCGGAAATACCCCGTAAAAGTTCAAATAACTCCAGCGCTTCCGCGCTTTCCACTCCATAGAGCTCCAATGTTTCTTCCTGCCTGATATGAAGATGACAATATGCCTCTATCTCTTTTCCCAATGTCATTTTCACAAGAAACATCCCGGAAACAAACACCTTGTACCCTATGCCTCCCGCCTCTGTTATGATATAATCAGAACCTTTGGCAATAACCTTTCCTTTGATATACGAAATCATACCCGCATTGTACCACAAATGCAAAAACCGCACGCGTTGCTTACGGCAGGTTTTCTTCCATTCCCCATCTCAAAGAATGCCTCGGAGTCCCGAGGAGCTTGGCCCCCTGAGGAGGAGCGACGACGAAGGGGTCCTCGGGGCGAGAGCCAAGCTTGCCCCGATATACTCGTCGGGGCTTGCCCCGCCCGCCGGAGGCGGGGACAAGCGGTTCTGGAGAGGGGGAATGGAAGAAAACCCAGGGATCAAAACGATTACATAAACTTGAACACATTGATGCCATAAACATGGATTTCCGCCTCGTATCAAAATTTAAACCAACGGGAGACCAGCCCCAGGCGATAGAAAAACTCGCGGCAAACATTCAAAAAGGAGCAAAAGACATGGTGCTTTTGGGCGTAACCGGAAGCGGAAAAACCTTCACCATCTCAAATGTCATTGAAAAACTCCAAAGACCCGCGCTTGTTATCTCTCCGAATAAAACTCTTGCCGCTCAACTCTACCAGGAATTTAAAGAGTTTTTCCCGAATAACGGAGTCCATTATTTCGTTTCATACTACGACTATTATCAGCCGGAAGCATATATCTCAAAAACAGACACCTATATAGAAAAGGACTCCAAGATCAACGAAACCATTGACCGCCTGCGCCACGAAGCCGTGCAAGACCTGATCTCCCGCAAAGATATCATCGTTGTCGCCTCCATATCCTGTATTTACAATATTGGGAATCCGGAGGAATACCAAAAAGTTTCTCTGCGCGTTTCTCCGGGCCAGCGCGCAACGCGAAAAGATTTTCTCCGCTCCCTGACGCAACTCCAGTATGTGCGGAATGATGTTGAGTTCGCGCCCGGATCGTTTAGAGTGCGCGGAAATATTGTTGAGATATTCCTTGTAACCGGCAAAGAACTGGTAAGAATTGAGTTTGACGGAGACCATATTGAATCCGTCTCCACGGCGCAAGACCCCCTCTCTCCAATCTACAAACTAAAAACTACAAACTACCGACTATTCCCCGCCAAATTCTGGGTTGCCGCGGAAGACAAGCTGAAAATCGCTTTGCAAAATATCCGCGCCGAGCTTGAAGAACGGCTCGCGGAATTAAAAAAACAGGGCAAACTGCCGGAGGCCTCGCGTCTTGAACAGCGCACAAATTACGACATGGAAATGATTGAGGAAACAGGATATTGCCACGGCATTGAAAACTACTCTCGGCATCTGGATTTCAGGGAGACAGATCAGGCCCCATTCACGCTTCTTGATTACTTCCCCAAGGACTTCCTGGTGTTCCTGGACGAAAGCCATCTCACATTCTCTCAAGCCAGGGCAATGTCCGTCCAAGACAAAGTACGCAAAACATCTCTCGTGGAACATGGATTCCGTCTTCCCTCCGCCATAGACAACAGGCCCCTTACATTCCGGGAATTTCTGGAAAAAACCCCGAAACGAATTTCCGTTTCGGCAACCCCCGGAGAATTTGAACAAGATCTCGCGCTCAAAGAAGGCGGGCGGGATTTTATCATAGAACAATTGGTGCGCCCTACCGGACTTTTGGAACCGGAAATCCAAGTGCGCCCCTTAAAAAATCAAATGCAAGATGTCTTGCGGGAAATCCAAGCTCTCAAAAAACACGGCCGGCGGGCCCTGGTTGTGGCGCTCACAAAACGGCTCGCGGAAGATATAGCCGAATTTCTTTCAGAGCGAGGCGTAAAAACGCACTGGCTTCATTCAGAGGTAAAAACGCTTGACCGTCCCTCTATTCTTCAGGACCTGCGCAAAGGAACGGTAGATGCTCTGGTTGGGGTCAATCTCTTGCGCGAAGGCCTGGATCTGCCCGAAGTATCTCTTGTCGCCATATTGGACGCGGACAAAGAAGGTTTTCTGCGCAACGCCACCATGCTTATCCAAACCATGGGAAGGGCGGCTCGGCATGAATACGGCAAAGTCATTCTGTATGCGGACAAAGAAACGACATCCATGAAAAACGCGCTTGCCGAAATAGCGCGGCGGAGACGCATCCAGGAAGCGTACAACACACAACACGGCATTGTCCCTTCGGCGATCGTTAAAGACATACGGGAATGGACTGTCGGGAAAAAGCCGGAGGAAATATCAATTGAATTCGGCCCCCTGCAAGACATCGCGATTCTTGAAAAAGAAATGAAAACAGCCGCTAAAAATCTGGATTTTGAACGGGCCGCGACCATCCGCGACTTGATTAAAAACAGGAAGCGTGATACATAGTATCTATACCATTATGGCAATCACAAAATCCGCCAAGAAAGCGGCTCGGCAAAGCATCAGGCGAAAAATCCGCAACATCAAAAGAAAAGACGCGGTAAAAACCCTCCTCAAAGAGGTGAAAAAACTTGTTGCCGCGAAAAAGACCGGAGAAGCTCAAAAACTTTTGCCGCAACTCCAGCAGGCCCTGGATAAAGGGGCAAAGGCGGGGATAATCAAAAAAAATACCGCCTCCCGAAACAAATCCAGGATCGCGAAACTCTTAAAGAAAAACGAAGGATAACTCCTTCGTTTTTCTTATCTCATGCCCGCTATCTGGCCCGCGAAAAGATAGAGCAGATGCTCCGGATCTCCTTTGCCGGTCTTAAGCGCGATATCTAAAGAAAACACCTTTTTATACAGTTCCCGCAGAGCGGAGGACGAGACGCGCGCGCAAGCGGCTTGCGCCTTTTTTGCCGCGAACGGATGCAAAGAAAGCAGGCCGGCTATCTTGGAGCTTGGAACGCCCCGGTCTTGCGCGTCTTTCACGAGCATCATAAGCCGCGCCTGCCCGGAAATGCGCGAAAACAAATACAGGGGCGCTTCTCCGTTCGCGAGACGCCGCGCCGCCATGGCAAGCGCCTCGTTTTTCATGCCTCCCGCCGCGGCATCCAGCATTTTAAATATATCGGGGTCCGCGTCCTCTCGCACGAATAAAAGAACGTCCTCCCGAGAAATTTCTTTTCCGAAAGCGAACGCGGTCAATTTTTGAATTTCTTGGGAAAGCCGCCACATATCTCCGGAAGATCGGGAAACAAGCTCAAAAACCGCGGCCGGACCAATAGACCCGCCAAGCCGTTCAACCTCCTTCTTTGCCCAAATACCAACATCTCGCGGAGATAAACGGGGGAATATTTCCTCTCTGCCGCGCGCTCGCAAGAAATCCGCCGCCGTCCGGGATTCGGAACCAGGCGCGCCCTCCTGTATAAATACAAAATGATTGGCCGCGTCTTTCGCGAAAGCGGGGAGCCGCGCCTCAACAGCCCGCAGAAAACTATCGGATGAAAAAATATTCAAAAAAATATACGCGGTTTTTCTTGGAAACAAAACAGGCGCGAAAATCTTCTCCAAAGATTCGGCCGCGTTTGCGTCAGAGCACATGACATCCTCAATCGCGCAATCTTTTTGAAACTCGCGCCGCAGATCCTCCGCGCGCCTCTTCACAAAAAATGGCTCCTCGCCGTGCAAAAAATAGATCATGCGCAAAAAAGACGCGCTTATGCCGCCGCCGCAGAATCCTTGCCGGAAGAAAGAACAGAGGCAATTTTCTCTACGATCTCCCCGGGCGTAAAATGCGCCTTAATAAGGTAATCGGCGGCTCCCATGGCCATGCCTTTGTCAACATCGTCTTTTTGCCCCAGGTTTGAAATGATAACCACGGGAACTTTCCCCGTCTTCTCGTCTCCTTTGATTCGCGATAGCACCTCAAATCCGTCCATGCCCGGAAGAATCAGATCCAGCAAAATAAGATCCGGGCTTTCCGCTTGCGCCATCTTTAAACCCGACTCTCCGTCAACCGCGTCAAGCACCTCATACCCCTCGCGCGCCACTTTTTGCGAAATAAGCTCCCGAAGAAATTTATCGTCTTCAATAATGAGAATTTTTGCCATGCGTGATAAAAAAATTACTGCTATGCCCCCTTTGAAATACCGCGGATCCCGGCGGCATCGGGCGCGCTTTCAATCTTCCCTAGGGGAACTCGCAAAGTGAATACCGAACCTTTGCCTTCTTGGGTTTGGAATTCCACGCTCCCTCCGTGCGCCTGAATGATATTCTTTACCAGATACAATCCCAGGCCGGATCCCTCGCTATCCAAGCTTTTCGCGTTTGTGGCTCTGAAAAATTTCTGAAACACCCGCCTCTGCTGGGATTCGGGTATTCCCATGCCGGTATCTCGCACCGCTACCCGCACTTCTTTTGTATCATGCGAAAGCTCTATTGTCACCCGCCCGCCTCGCGGGGTATACCGAAGAGCGTTCTCAAGAAGATTTTGAATGGCGAGCCGGATTTTTTCTTCGTCTATGTACACCAAAGGAACCCCGCCAGAAACTTCTTGCACCAACAAAGCCACGCCCCGGCGCTCCGCCTCCTCTTTATACTTATCCGCCATGGAGTTCACGACCGCGACGATATCTTTAAACGCCGGCTCATATAAATATCTCCCCTCCTCAATCCTGCTCACATCCAGCAAGTCATTAATAAGACGAATCATGGATTCGTTTGATTCAAAGGTTTTTTGCAAAAGCTCCCGTTGTTTTTTGGGCACGGGCCCGTAATCTCCCTCAAGCATGACCTGAAGGGTCCACCGGATCACCGAAAGCGGGTTTCTCAATTGATGCGCGGCCAAAGACACAAATTCCGTTTTCATTCGTTCAATCTCCCGCTCTTTCTCTTGAGCTTCCGCGGCATTCGCCATCATTATGTTGAACGCCCTGGCAAGATCTCGCATTTCGCTTGATCCATGCTCTTTAACGCGTCCGGAGAACCCCGCGTTCTTTACGCCGGCCACAAGATTTCTTATCTCCCGCAAGGGCAACAAAAATCCGCGCGTAACGCTGAAAACCAAAAAAGATACCGCAAAAATATTCACCCCCGCGACAAAAGCCAGGGCGACAACCGGAGCGAATGAAACAGCGACATAAATGGAAACCAAAGACGCCAGGAAAAGCAATGCCCCCGTGAACCTAACCGCCCCATTAATGGAAAACCTTGAAAATATCATATAAGAGGCGCCTGCTCTCCCCAGCTCTTCCCCGCAAACGCCTGAACGGTCAGCCGCACCTTAAAAGAACGCGCGGTCTCCATGATCTCTTTGATAACGGCCGCCTTTTCTTGAATCATATCATCGGATATTTCAAACAACAATTCATCGTGAATCTGCAAAACCATCTCGCAATGCCCGCCAAGCAAACCCGGCGCCTTTGAAACGAGTACCATGGCCATCTTCATGATATCTGCGGCGGTTCCTTGAATGCCGTGGTTTATGGCAACCCGCTCCGCGGCGGCCCTGATATGGGGACTGGAAGAATAAATATCCGGAAGAAAACGCTTGCGCCCAAACAGCGTTTCCGCGAACCCGTTTTCTCTCGCGAAACGAACGGACTCTTCCATATACGCGGCAATCGCGGGAAACTGGAGAAAATAACCGTCCATAAACTCCTGGGCTTCCTGCAAAGAAATCTTCGCGGAGTTCGCGAACCCCCGCGCGCCCATGCCGTATAAAATTCCAAAATTCAGCGCTTTCGCCCTGCTTCTCATCTCTTTATCCACGCGCGCTTCGGGTACCCCGAACACCGCCGCCGCGGTTTCTTTGTGGATGTCCTTGCCTTGTTCAAACGCCTCTATCATCTTTTCTTCGTTCGCCATGTGAGCCGCGAGGCGCAATTCCATTTGCGAATAATCAAATGAAACCAGCTGAAAGCCGGGCGCCGCCACGAAACCCTTGCGGATCCTTTCTCCCCAAGGCCCCTGCATGGGAATGTTCTGCAAATTCGGGCGGGAAGACGAGAAGCGGCCCGTCGCGGCGCCAAACTGATCAAACGAAGTGTGGACTCTATTGTTTGGATCGGCCAGCAAAGGCAGGGGCGCGACATATGTGGTAAGAAGCTTGGCAAGTTCCCTGTATGAAAGAATCAGAGATATTGCCGGAGATTCGCCTGAAATCTTCTCCAATTCGGAAGATGCCGTGGAAATCGCCCCCCCCGGGGTCTTATGCAAACCTTTTGGAGAAATGCCCAAACGGGAAAACAACACTTCGGACAACTGTTTGGGAGAGCTGATATTAAAAGGCCCTCCCGTATCTTTAAAAATATCGTCCTGGAGTTTCGCGATATCTTTCTCAAGCTCTTTTCCCAGCGCCCTAAAATACACAGGGTCTATGGCGATGCCAATATCTTCCATGCGCCGCAAAACCGGGTCCAGCTCAATCTCCAGCTCATATATCTGCTCTGAAAGAACGCCGTCTTTCAGCAGACGATCCGCCTGACTCTGAACGCTCTCTTTTATAATGGCTTCTTTCTCTCCGCCGCGCGCTGTCTGCGAAGATTCGCCGGAAAGTTCCGCGAGCCGCGGGATAAGGGTCTTAAACTCAAAAGACCGGAGAAATTCCTCCGCCTCGCTCTTGTTAAACCCCCGCCATGAAAGCTCCGGCAGTGAAATATCCAGGGGCACATCCTTGCTCATGGTTGCCAGATCCCTGCTCAAAAACGCGGACTCTTTTCCCTCCAGCAATGTCTGTTTGAGTTTTAAAGAAATCCCCGGAATATCCGTTCTCGCTTCCAATGCAACATATAAATCTTCCAGCGATCCAAATTCTCCTATAAGCAGGGTTGCTGTTTTTTCTCCAACCCCTTTAACCCCGGGAATGTTGTCTGAAGGATCCCCGCGCAATCCTTTCCAATCTACAAGCTGGCGCGGGTCCGCGCCGTATTTTTCCCGCACCGCTTTTTCGTCATATAATACCGAGTCCTGAACCCCTTTTCGCAGAGCGTATACTTTTATGCGCCCGCTCACCAGTTGCAAAGCATCCGCGTCTCCGGTTGCTATAACGGTCTCCAGCGGGGGGTGCGCCTGCCGCAAAGGAGCAACGCGAGAAATAGTCGCGATAATATCGTCCGCTTCAAACCCCGCCTGCTCAAATACGGGGATATGGAGAACTTTAAGAGCGGCTTGCACAAGCGGAATCTGCGCGTACAATTCGTCCGGCGCTTTTTCTCTTTGCGCTTTATACTGCAAAAATTTCTTCTTTCTTCCTTCGGTGCTTGAAGGAACATCAAACGCGGCGGCTATATAGTCGGGATTAAACTCTTTTATGGCGCGAAACAACGCCAGCAAAAATCCGTACACCGCGTTCACCATAACGCCTTTGGAGGTTGTTAAAGGAGGCAGGGCGTGAAACGCCCTATGGATAAGGGAGTTCGCGTCCAGCAACAGCAGAACTTTTTTCTCTTCTCTTTCTTGCGCCATGCGTGTATCTTACCGCACTTTTTTGCATTCGTATCTAGGATATATCTCTCAAAAACACGGCGGGAAAACGCAAAGCAAGCGTTCGCGCGTTCCTTTCTTCACGCGAATGAGAAAATCTGGCCCAATACGCGCGAGGAGGCAAAACGCTTTTTACGCGATCCGCCCATTCAAGCATAATAATTGCTTGGGGATTATTGAGAATCTCTTGCCAGCCCAAAGAAACCAGGTCTTCCCCGGATTTTAGACGATAACAATCCAAATGGTAAAGAAGTTTGTATCCTGCTTGCCCTGACCAGCGTGGAAGGGTAGCGTGCTTGCCCTGACCAGCGTAGAGGGGGATTTTGTAGGATTTTATGATGACAAAGGTGGGGCTTAACACTTTTTCCGCAATGCCCAGGCCTTTGGCGAATCCCTGGGCGAACGCGGTCTTCCCCGCCCCCAGATCCCCCTCCAGCGCGATAACCATGGCGCGCTTTCCGGGCTTTTGTGCCGCGCAACGCTCCGCGATCTTTTGCGCGATCCGTTTTGTATGAGTTATTGAATGAGAAGAAATTGACTTTCCCATGTAAAAACGCTACGAAATGAGTATGGTGGCTACTGAAAAAAAGACATTTTCCCTGACGCTGAAAGGAATAGCCCCGCTTGTGTCTGAAGTTCGTTATGAAAAAAAAGAACAGGATGTTACGCTCTATATCACCATCCAAAAAAATATGCCGGTGCGCGTTCTCGTGGACGACGCGTCCATAACCTGCAAACGGCTCGCGCCCCTGGGACCTCTCTCAAAAAAACTCCTCTCCACCATAGAATACTGGCCGTCTTCCGATTTATATATCGCGTTTTTGCGGCCTGAAGATTTCGCCTCCTGCCAGGCAAGCCCGAAATCCGTGCGAACCGCGCTTGAAGAACTGCGCGACTGCGCCAGCCAAAACTCCTCTTTTGTCATACTCTTTGAAACCAAAGAACGCAAGGATACGCAATGCCTCGCGTGGAGCGAAAAAGAACGCGTGCTCAATGCGGTGGCGTCCATATGCCCGGGATCTCGCAAAGGAAACTGGGCGTTGGGTTCCTCGTCAGGACCCATCGCCGCCGCAAAAAAACTTATGGAAGAATCGCTGTAATTGCCATGGATGCTCGCGTAAAACTCACGGGGGAAGTACAGCTCGGCAAAGACGGGCGAAAGACATACGCGTCGCTCGCTGACGCGGGCGCCGCGATACAAGAATCCCAGGCCAAAGACGCCACCGAACTTTTTTTGGCAATCTTAAGAGCCGCGATCGCCTTTAACGCGTCTGACATACACTTTGAAACCGAAGAAAACGGGGTAAAAATCCGTTTAAGGGTTGACGGCATCCTTCAAGACACGGCAGTCCTGGAGCCAAAAGAGTATGAGGGGCTTCTCTCTCGCGTAAAACTTGTTTCCAGAATCAAACTCAATGTCCAGGACAGGCCTCAAGACGGCAGATTCACCCTTGAAACCGGAGAAGGCCTGCCTCTGGAAACCAGGGTATCCTCGCTCCCGTCCCAATTCGGGGAATCTTTGGTTATCCGCCTTTTGAATCCAAAGAATCTGCGCGCCTTCAAAGACCTCGCGCTCCGCCCGGATCTCGTTGAAATCTTCGCAAGGGAAATCCGGAGGCCCAACGGCATGATTTTGGTTACCGGCCCCACGGGGTCCGGAAAAACGACAACGCTGTACGCGTTTTTGCAGGAAGTAAAAAACTCCGAAATTAAAATTATCACCATTGAAGATCCCATTGAGTACCATCTGGAAGGAGTTTCCCAGACGCAGGTTCAGGGCAAAGAATATACCTTTGCTTCCGGATTGCGGGCCATTGTGCGCCAAGACCCGGATGTCATCTTGGTGGGAGAAATCCGTGACCCGGAAACCGCGGATATTGCCATACAAGCGGCCCTCACCGGACATTTGGTATTCTCCACGCTTCACACAAACGACTCCGCCGGAACAATAGCGCGCCTGCTGTCGTTGGGAGGAAACGCGCAGAGTATCGCGGCCGCCATTAATCTGGTCATAGCCCAGCGGCTTGTCCGCCAGGTGTGCGAAACATGCGAGCGCGCGGAACCCCTCACGGAAAAAGAATACGAGTTCATACAACGGGAGCTGGAGCACATTCCAGATCATTTGAAAAAACCTTTATCCCCGGCAACGGCCGTTGTCCGAGCAAAAGGATGCGAAAAATGCGGACACACGGGGTATAGAGGAAGAATCGGGCTGTACGAAGCCCTGGTCATTGACGACCCCCTGCGCATATTCATCTCAAAAAACCCGTCCATAGCTGAACTGCGCGACTACGCCAAACAACACGGCCTCGTCACGGTTCTCCAGGACGGGCTCCTCAAGATGCTGGACGGCGCCACCACAATGGAAGAGATCTTGCGGGTAGCCGCGGAATAACAACAAAACGCCTCCTTTGCTGGGGACCATTTGGTTTTCGGAACACAAATGTGGAATTACCCCGGGGAATGATTCAGCATTACCCGTATCACCCTCCAGAACAGATAACTCCAGGTCCCCAGCAAAATAGGCGTTCTAGTGAAAAAGTATACTATATATGGAAATGAATGTCAAGGGCCAAGAAAAACCCGAGCGCGGAGAGGATTCGTTGGACACTTCCCTGCGGCCAAGAACATGGGAAGAATATATCGGCCAAGAAAAGGTGAAAAACACCCTTCAGATTATTATCGGCGCCGCTAAAAAACGAAAAGACCCGCTGGAACACCTTTTGCTGTACGGCAACTCGGGGCTCGGCAAGACCTCTCTCGCCAATGTTATCGCGCGGGAAATAGGATCTTCCATCACGACATGTTCGGGCGCTTCTTTGGAGCGTGTGGGAGACATCGCTTCTCTGCTTACCAACCTCGCGGAAGGAGAGGTTTTGTTTATAGACGAGTGTCATCGCCTGCAAAGGCAGGCCATGGAAACGCTCTACTCCGCCATGGAGGACTACAAACTGCACCTTGTCATAGGCAAAGGGCCCATGGCAAGAACCATGGAAATTTCTCTTCCAAAGTTCACGCTGATTGCCGCGACAACCAGGGTCGCGGTTCTTCCGGCTCCGTTTAGGAACCGGTTTGGAGCGGTCTTCCAGCTTTCTTTTTATAACCAAGAAAACATGGAGGAAATATTGCGAAGATCGTCCGCGATTCTCGGAGTTCAAATACTCCCGGAGGCGGTTTCCGCAATCGCCCAAAGATCGCGGTTTACCCCGCGGGTCGCGAACAGAATCTTAAAGCGCGTGCGGGACTTCGCAACCATGGAAGAACACCCGGTCATCACGAAAGAAGCCGCGATGAAAACCTTTTCTTTTTTGGAGATAGACGACTGGGGACTGGAGCCCGACGATAGAAAAATCCTGCGCGCCGTTATAGAAAAATTCGGGGGCGGACCAGTTGGCATACAAGCGCTTTCCGCCCTTGTGGCCGAAGAGCAGGACACCATTTTAGATGTGTACGAGCCGTACCTCCTGCAAACCGGACTGCTGGAACGCACGCCGCGGGGCAGAATTGCAACCCCTCTCGCATACAAACATCTGGGCATTTCTCAAAAAACAAGAGATTTGCTATAAAGAACCTGCTGATCATAATGCTCGGCGCCCTGTTTTCTTGCGAAACCACCTTGTTCCGCCCCAGTACAACAGGCATCGCTCGGCAAGGGTTCTTTGATGAGAAGTATAGTTCCCGGGGAAACCTTTCGGATGCCGTCCGCCAAAGGCGGACATGGCATGATAAGGCAGGTTTCCCGCCAGAACTCAAGTAGTTGAGTTCTGGCCCATGCAAAACTGCCTCCGCGAGTTTCCTGGAAAACCGCTTCCCTCGCTTCGCCTTACCTTATTGCGGCATTGAGTTATTGAGCATTGATTAGGAATTAGAACTTTAGTCATTAGAAATTAGCGCCCCAAAGTATGTCCGGACACAGCCACGCAAAAACCATAAAACATAAAAAAGACGCCACGGACGCCCAGAGAAGCAAGGTATTTTCAAAGCTCTCAAGCGAAATTGTCATCGCGGTGAAAGAAGGAGGAGAAGACCCCGCCGCGAACCCGCGCCTGCGCATGGCCATAGACAAGGCGCGCTCATGCAACATGCCTACGGCAAATATTGACCGTTCCATTAAGAAAGGAACTGGGGAGGAAGCCGGGGGGAATTTGGAACAAATTTTGTTTGAGGGCTACGGCCCCGGAGGGTTTGCCGCGCTGGTTGAAGGAATCACCGATAATAAAAACCGCGCTTCCGGGGAATTAAAACAGATTTTTGAAAAAAACGGGGGCAAGCTCACGCAGGAAGGAGCTGTGCGCTGGATGTTTGACCGCGTGGGAACGCTCCAGGCAAAGCCGGGAAATCTCTCCAAAGAAGACATGGAGCTCCTGGCGATTGAAGCTGGCGCTCAAGATATAGCGTGGAAAGAAGATGGTTTATGCGAACTACAGGTCCCGCCGGGGGAAACAGAATCCGTGCGGTCAAAACTCCGGGAACGCGGCGTTGAAATTGACGCGTCTGCTCTCGCGTGGACCGCAAAAGAAACAATACGGCTGTCCCCGGAAGATCGGCTCTCTGCCGAGCGGTTCTTTGAGGCGCTTGATGAAAACGACGCGGTCCAGGAAATCTACTCAAATCTTGCGGAGTAGGAAAATTAGAAAATACAATGTTCTAAAAAACCCAACGATAACCAGTGGGACGCGCAAGGTATCATTGTTTTTAAAGCGAGTTCTCGGAGGTCTGCCAGCATGGTCCCCGAAGTCCCCGCGGGACAAGGGGTGGCAGACCGAAAGCGCAACCCGTCCGCCCCGCCGGGGGCGGAACAAGGTGGTTGCGTAAAAACAATAAACCGAACGCGTAGCACTTGCGGTCATCGCTCGGCTTGCTCCGCCCTCCCCTATTTGGAACATTTAATCATTAGAAATTGTTTTTAAATTTGAAATTGAAAACTAGAAAATGATTATTCTAGGCATTGACCCCGGGACCGCCACCACCGGATACGGCGTAGTGAAAAAAGAGGGGCGCCGGCTTTCGTGCGTGGCATACGGAGTCATAGAAACGCCAAAAGGAATGCCCTCCCAGGACCGCCTTCTCATGCTTGAACGACAGCTTGTTTTGGTTATTAAAAAACACGCGCCCGGCCTGATTTCCGTAGAACGGCTTTTCTTTCTTAATAACGCGAAAACGGCGTTTCCGGTAAGCGAAGCGAGGGGAGTCATTCTTCTGGCCTGCGCGAAACACGGCATCCCCATAAGAGAGTTTACTCCGCTTCAGGCAAAAATGGCAATTACCGGATATGGAAAAGCTCAAAAAGCGCAGGTCCAGCGCATGGTTCAAGAAACTCTTAAACTCAAGGAACTCCCCAAACCAGATGATGCCGCGGATGCTTTGGGGTTGGCGATCGCGGGATGCTTTGGGGGTTGACATACCGTATCAAGCGAGTATCATAGACCCTATGTTCGTAAAAGGTCGTGAAACCAATGCAACCTAAATTCAAACGCACCATGATCACAGAAGATACCACATTGGCTTCCGCCTTGCTCGACGGAGAGGAAGGGGAAACCCCAGAAACGCCCGCGGAAGAAGCGGGAACAACAGAAGAAGCAGGAGAAGAAACAAAAGAAGAGATGTAGGAAAACAAAAAGCTCCGTACCAACTCGGAGCTTTTTGTTTTATTGCGTTACTTGGTCTTTAGGAACCGGCGTTTTCCCACCTGCACAACCAAACCTTTTTCATGAAGCGCCCGCAAAGGATCTTGCTGTATCGCGCCGTCAACACTCACGCCTCCCTGCGCGACAAGACGGCGCGCCTCCCCTTTTGAACTCGCAAAACCCGCCTTTACCAAAGCGTCAATCAATGAATGCCCGACGAGCCCTGCAATCTCGGGTATGTCTGCCGGGGTTTGCTGTTTTTGGAACACGCGCGCGAACTCATCCTCCGCGTCTCGCGCCTCTTCCTCCCCGTGAAACACCCGCACAAGCTCTTTCGCAAGACGCGCCTTAAAATCCCGCCGGGAGAGTTCTTTGTCCATTGATTCTATCTCGCCTATGGAAACCTGGGTGCATAAAAGAAAATAGTCCTTGATCAATTCGTCCCTAAGAGACATGGCCTTCCCATACATATCTTGCGGAGAGTCCGCTATGTTAACCGTATTCCCCGAGCTTTTGCTCATGGTCTTGCCGTCCAGCCCCAAAATCATGGGCACGGTCAGCACGAATTTTTCCCTGCCGCGCATTTTGCGCTGGAGATCCCTGCCTATAAGCATATTAAATGTCTGATCCGTCCCTCCTATTTCCAGGTCCACATCCAAGGCGACCGAGTCGTATCCCTGCAACAAGGGGTAGAGCATCTCATGAGTCCACACCGTATCTCCCCGTTCTATCCTGCGAGCAAACATATCTCTCTGCAACAACTGCACGGCGCTGATATGAGAAGCGATCTCCAATATCTCCGCCAGCCCGAGCTTCAACAGCCAATCTCCATTATATTGTATCTTCACTTTGGAAAAATCCACGATTTTCCCCGCTTGCGTTTTCCATGTTTCTATATTTTCCTCAATCTCTTTTTTGGTAATCTTGGGGCGGGCGGATTCTCTTTGGGAGGGATCCCCTGCCAGCACGGTGCCTGTGCCCACAACCAGGATCGCCTCATGCCCAAGGTCCGCGAACTGTTGAAGTTTGCGCAAAGCGATCGTGTGCCCCAAATGAAGATTCTTCCCGGTGGGCTCCACGCCTAAATAGAGACGGATTTTCTTTTTTTTGAGCAGGGCCGCGAGTTGGGCTTTTTTGGGCAAAACATCCGCCACCCCCCTGCCAAGAAGTTCGTCTATGGATGCCGATATACCTTTCATAATCCGTACTGTATCATAAAAATATGGTTGCAGAAACCCCTTTTGAATGCTACTTTGGGGGGGAAGAATTTAGCTGGTAGCTGGTAGTTTGCAAGTTTCCCCAACTCTTAGTTTTATAAACTACAAGCCATATTCCTAAATCCTATAGGTTGCAAATAAAGCATGGCCTATTTATGAAAACGCGCGCTCAAAAAAATAACCACGCCTGGTTTGATATTATAAAAAAGATTTTGAAATTCGGGGGCGCGGGCTTTGCTTTGTGTGTCTTGTTATTTGCGGGAATATTCCTGTATTACGCCAAAGATCTGCCCCGTCCGGAGCGACTCTCGGAGGTTTCGTTTGCCAATCCTACAAAGATCTACGACAACACGGGAACAGTTCTTTTGTATGAAATCCACGGGGAAGAAAAACGGCAATTCACTCCGCTCTCTGAAATCTCCCCGTTTCTTTCGCAGGCGGTTCTCGCTGTTGAAGACCAGCGGTTTTACAACCACATGGGAGTGGACGCGAAAGGGGTGGCGCGGGCCGTGCTCAATAATATAGTCGCTCCGTTCAACAACAATCCCGCGATCGGGGGCTCCACTATTTCCCAGCAACTTGTGAGATCTATTCTTCTCACCAGGGAAAAAACCGTGGGAAGAAAAGTCCGGGAACTCATCCTGACATTGGAATTGGAGCGCCGATATGCAAAAGACGAAATTCTTGAATTTTATTTAAACCAAATCCCCTGGGGTCAAAACGCCTACGGCATCGGGGCGGCGTCGGAACTGTACTTTCAGAAAACGCCTCGGGAACTTTCCCTGGCGGAATCCGCCGCGCTCGCGGCCATGATTCAGGCGCCAACATTCTATTCGCCGTACGGCGCGCATTTGGACGCGCTCTTAAAAAGAAGAAATATCGTTTTGGGTCTTATGGCATCTCTTGAATTCATCTCCCAGGAGCAGTTCCAGGAAGCCCTGCGAACCTCGTTTGATTTTCAAGAATCCGCGTTGCCCATCAAGGCGCCGCATTTTGTCTTTGATGTTTTGGAAACTCTTACTGAAAAATACGGGGAAGATTTTTTGAGAGAACGCGGCCTTACCGTCATAACTTCCCTGGATTGGAACATCCAGCAAAAAGCCGAAGAAGCGGTGGCGGCTTTCGCGGAAAGAAACTCCTTGTTTAATGCAAATAACGAGGCCTTGGTCGCGCTTGACCCTCACACGGGGAAAGTGCTGGCCCTTGTGGGGTCAAAAGATTGGTTTGGAGAACCCTTTCCGGAACGGTGCGCCCCGGGAAAGACATGCCTTTTTGATCCAAAGGTTAATGTGGCCACATTTTCTCCGGGGCGCCAGCCCGGGTCTTCGTTTAAGCCCTTTGTCTATGCGGTTGCTTTGGGAAAGGGGTACCCCGATTCTTTTGTGGTTGAAGATGCCCTAACAAACTTTGGAGTATGGGGAGGCAAAGAATACATCCCGCAGAATTACGACGGCCTGTTCCGCGGACCCGTTTCGTTGCGATCCGCCCTCGCGCAATCTCTCAATATCCCGGCTATTAAAGTACTGCTCTCGCTTTCCGGCATTGAACCTGCCGTCCAGATGGCAAAAGAACTCGGCATCACCACCTTGAACGATGCGTCATATTACGGCCCTTCTTTGGTTTTGGGAGGAGGAGAGGTCAAACTCCTGGATATGGTTTCGGCGTATGGGGTTTTTGCCGCGGGCGGCAAAAAAGCGTCTCCCCTCTCTATTGTGCGCGTCATAGACAAAAAAGGACGGGTTTTAGAAGAGAACAAAAATACTCCCATCCAAGTGTTGGCCCCCGAGGTGGCAAGCGCCATAACCGACATTCTTTCTGATAACGACGCCCGCGCCCCCATGTTTGGCCTCCACTCTTCTCTTGTCGTCCCGGGGTTCAATGTCGCGGTGAAAACCGGCACCACCCAAGAATACAAAGATGCCTGGACTATCGGATATTCTGAAAATCTCTCGGCCGGGGTGTGGGTTGGAAATAACGACAACACCCCCATGGCTCAAGCCGGCGTCATGGTGGCGGCCCCTATTTGGAACAGATTTATGACCGAAGCGCTTCCCCTCCTCTTTAAAAAACAAACCTCTCTTGCCGCGCCAGAATAACCGCGCGCCACCCGACTTTCTCTGGCTCAAGCGCGTGCTTTTTTGTTTACGAGCGCAGAGGCATCATCACATAAAGATACGCCTCCGGAGTTCCCGCGGATTTTAACAAAGCGGGCGCTTCTTCTCCCGCGAACCCTATTTCAATGTCTTTCGCTTTAAACTGCGACGCCCCGTCCAGAAAAAACTTCCAATTAAAAGAAATGTCCAGGGGTTCCCCGGTCACATCTCCCGAAATAAACGAACTGTGCTCCCCCGCTTCGGAATTTTTGGTTACAATCTTCACCCCCTGTTCTTTCGGGTCTATGGACACAAGGACATCGTTTAGTTTCCCGGAAAATACGGAAGCTGTTCTCAAATGAGAAATAAGGGCGTTTCTCTCCAGAACAATCTTTGTTTTAAAATTCCCGGGGATGACATCTTGATACTTGGGGTATTCCCCCTCTACGAGGCGGGAAACAACCTGCGCGGAAACTCCTTTCGCGGGATCTGAAAACGCGTAATCAAACAATACTTGCGAAGACGCGGCATATATTTTAATCCTGCCGGTTTGATCTTGGAGAATCGCGCAAAGTTCGCGCGCTGTTTTTTGCGGAAGAATAAAAGAAACTCCGGCTTCCTGGTTCTTTGGGAGCGGGATTGTTTTTTCCCCAAGACGAAAACTGTCTGTTGCCGCGAGACGCAGCGCGTCCCCCTGAAAGGCAAAAAATACGCCTGATATCTCCGGTCTCCCTTGCGTCTGCCCTGTTAAAGACACAATCTGGGCAAGCCCCGCGCACAAAGCCCTCGCGTCAATCTCCAGGGCGCGTTCATCCCCCTGTAAAGAAGGAATAATGGGGAAATCCTCAAGCGGCATGGTCTTTAAAAGCGTATCGTGCGTTTTTGAAGCTATGCGAACGCCGGCGCTTGAAGATGAAAGGGAAATTTGAGATTCTTGCAAAAACCCCGCTAGCTGGGAAAAAAACCGGGATGGCACCGCAACTCCCCCCTCGCTTTCGGTTTTAGACAATATGACATAGCGTATTCCCATCTCAAGGTCGGTCGCGGAAAGAGTTGCTTTGTTTTTTTCAGCAACCAAAGAAACACACTGGAGTATGGGGAGCGTGGTTGATTTAGAGCACGCCCGCTCGGTAAAAGACAGTCCGGATTTTAATGCGTCTCGTAATACGGTGATCTCCATAATAATATTCTAATGTTTTTATATAGAATCTATTATTTATTATACTTACGGGTGTGCAAAACGCGGATCGGCCGTCTATGTGTGCGGGGAGAGCGCGGGGGAAATCTCTTGGGGATGCGCGGGGAAAAAATATGGGGGGAGTTTAGCGGCGAGTTTTCCCCAGGTTATCCGCTGTAGATTCTCTGTTTTATCAACGATATTTCATCAACCAGCATCTCTGATTCCTGGAGTTCTTTGTGGATTTTTTCACATGCGTATATTGCCGTTGTGTGGTCTTTCCCCCCGAATTTTTTGCCAATAAAAGGATATGATCCTTTTAGTTCTTCCCGCAAAAGATACATGGCGATCTGCCGGGGCCTTACCACCTCTTTTTTGCGCGAGTCGGCAATAATTTCTTTTTCTTTCAAATCATAAAATTCAGCCACAACTTGTATGATTTTTCTTGGGTTTGCCGCCTTATTCGGGTTGGAAATAATACTTCGCAAGAGGGTTTTAGCTTCCTGCAATGCGGGCATTTTTCCCACAACTTGAGACGATGTGATCAATCTGTTTAGGGCTCCTTCCAATTCCCTAATGTTTCTTTGTATGTGAGATGCAATATAATCCAGCACATCGTTTTCCATAAACACACCTTTTTCTTGGAGTTTTGTTCGCAGAATAGCCAGGCGGGTTTCATAGTCGGGCATGGAAACATCGGCGACCATGCCTCCCTCAAACCGAGATCTCAACCGTTCCTCCAGCGCGGGGATTGCTTTTGGGTGGCGGTCAGAAGAAAAGATAACCTGCTTTCCGGCTTGGTAAAGGGTATTGAAGGTGTGGAACAGCTCTTCTTGGGTTTTTTCTTTACCCGCGAGAAATTGTATGTCGTCAATAATAAGCGCGTCAAGTTCCCTGAATTTTTCCCGGAGCGTTTCCACGGTTCTGTTGCGTATCGCGGAAACCACCGAAGATGTAAAATATTCGGAAGTTATGTACTTCACCTTTTTTCCCGGAGTGTTTTGTATGATCTGGTTTCCCGTTGCCTGAAGAAGGTGGGTTTTCCCAAGACCTACGCCTCCATACACAAACAGCGGATTTCCCGGACCGCCAGGATTTTTTACGGTTGCCAGGGCCGCGGCATGCGCCAGTTCGTTAAACGGGCCAACGATAAAATTCTCAAATGTGTATTTTTGGTTTAGGTTGGTTGTTTGGTCCGCGTCTAATTCGGGGAATCCCAGCTGGCGTTCGGGCGGCGAGGGTTGCGCGTGCCGTGGCGCCGCCTCTTTTGCCTTGCCAGCGGTTTTTTCCACCATGTATTTGATTTCTTTTACTTCGTCGTTGAGTTCTTTAATAATATGAAAGATTGTTTTGTTGTATTTATTTTCCAGCCATTCCTTTGAGAAGTTATTCGGCACGGAGACCGTGAGCAAGCCGTCTTTGTTGTCTAAGATATAAGTGTTTTTCAGCCATGTGGCAAAATTTGCCGGAGAGGTTTTGAATTGCAGTTGGGCAAGGGTTGCCTGCCAGAGTTCTTCTTTGTTCATAGAAATAGTATATCCCAGGCAAGCAAGGGTAGCAAAACATATCATTGCGGTTGGAATGTGTGGATAACCTGTGGATAAACAGGGGAGATCCGCTTCTGGGCAGAAACAGGTTTTTAGCGCGCGGTTTTTAGTTTTTTAAAGTACTGTTGCCTTTGTGGACATTTTGGCGGTTTTCGTTTATACTTTTCTCATGAGCGTTACATATAAACCAAAAAAGAAAAAACGCGCCCGCGCCCACGGATTTTTGGGCCGGATGAAAACCGTTGGGGGGAGAAGAACCATTGCCAGGCGGCGCAGAAAAGGGAGAGCGCGGATCGCGCTCTAAAATATGGCGTTACCCCGGGCGCATCGGCTTGTTCGGTCTTCGGATATTCGCGGAGTTTTTTCCGGTCCCGTAAGCATAAAAGAAGGAAGGGTGGTAATGAAAGCGGCAATGTCCAAAGGAAAAGAGCCGAGGTTTGCCGTGGTTGTGTCAAAGGCGGTTCATAAAAGCGCGGTTCAGAGAAACAGGATCCGCCGTCTTTTGCAAGAAGGCCTGCGGGCTAACATTCAGCATATCGGCGCGCGGGATGTCGTGATAATTGTCTTGCGCGGTATTTCCCTCAAGGGCGCGGCGGATGCCCAAGAGATTGTGCGGCGGCTTTTTTTCAAGATTCATTAAAGAGGACATATTCACATGTTTTCATCGCTTTATCACACATTTCTTTTTGACCCCTTTTTTAATATTCTCGTCATATTGTACAACCTTATCCCCGGGAAGGATTTTGGGCTTGCCATTATTCTTCTCACTCTTTTGTTTAGATTTGCCTTATACCCCCTAAGCGCGAAAGCGATTGTGGCCCAGCGCAAAATCGCGGACATCCAGCCAAAAGCAAAAGAAATTCAGGAGCGGTTTAAGGGCGATAAAGACAGGCAGGCCCGGGAACTTTTGGCGCTGTATGCGCAAGAAAAAGTGAATCCGTTTGCCGGTATTCTGCCTTTGTTGATTCAGCTTCCTTTTTTAATAACGCTGTACCAGGTGTTTTGGAACGGTTTGGATGCCGAGCAGTTGTCCCGTCTGTATGGTTTCGTGCAGAACCCGGCGCATATTGACCCCGTGTTTTTGGGGTTTTTGGATTTGGGCGGGCGGTCTTTCGCGCTCGCGCTTGCCGCCGCCGTTTTCCAGTTCTTCCAAGGCAAACAAATGGCGGGGGCAAAAAAAGAAACAGGGCCCGCGCCCACTGCGCAAAAATATATGTTGTATTTGTTTCCCGCGATTACTCTCATGTTTGTTTCCCAGCTTCCGTCCGCCATTGGGCTGTATTGGGTGACTACAACCCTGTTTTCCATAGGCCAGCAATGGATGGTAACAAGAAAACGCCAAACTCCGTAACCTATGGACACCTCTCTATTGGAATCCATCATCCAGCGGATATTTTTTTTACTTGGCGTTCAGGCGCCGGTGTGTTCGTTTAGTGAAGACGGCCGCGTTTTTTGGGTACATGCGTCCTCTTTAGATCCCCATCTTTACATTGGTGAACAAGGGCGGTCGCTAGACGACATTCAGCATATTATTCGCGCTCTCGCGCGAAAGCATCTGATCGGACTGGCGCTTGTGAGCGTGGATGTGAACGGGTACAAAAAAGACAGGGAAGATCGGGTCCGCGAAATTGCGAGATCCGCGGCAGACGAGGTGGCGCTGTTCCGCGCCCCAAAAGAGCTTTCCCCTATGAATTCAGGCGATCGCAGAGTGGTCCACATGGAACTTGCGTCCAGGACCGATGTTGAAACAGAAAGCATTGGCGAGGGGCCGGAGCGCAGGGTGGTTGTGCGTCTTAAAAGATATCCCGCAGAGTCGTAAGATCCGGGTTAATAAAAGAAAGCACGACATAAGAGGAAAGAACAATGAGAAGCCCGAGCAGGGCTTTTTGTATTTTATCTTTCGCGTCCCCTGTTTTTGATGGGTTTCCCGCGGATGTCATCCATTGAACCCCGCCCCAAATGATCATGGCAAACGCGGCAAGTCCCGATATGCCTACAATGGTGACATAAACCCAAGACACCAAACCCGGGAGGTTTTGGCTGGATTCTTGACTAATATCCACCCCGCCAAATTTAGGGTAATCAAGATTAAGTTCAAGTTCAAGCGCGCTTGCCGTTATTGGTAAAAGTACAAAAACAAGCAATAAGACGGACACCCATGTTTTCATAGTATTATTATATCGCATGGCGCGTTGTTTGGATAGGAGAACGCTCACAGAACTAATTCCTAATTTTTAATGCCTAATTTCTAATCAATTTCCAATGACCAACAGGAGAAAACGCGAGGCACAGCGACGCGCGCGCTGTATTTATGCGCCGGCTTTTGTTGTTTGTGTTTTGCTTTGCGAATTGGGAGTATTGCTGGTTTGGGCTGGCTCCGCGGGCTGTTCCGCGGTTTCTTCGCCGGATTCTTTCGGCTCCGGGTTTTCCTCTCCCTGCGCGGGGGAACCCTTGTCTAAATTAGACCATACAGACCACAGCCAGAACGGGAAAAATCTTGCGACGGGGAGGGCATTGAGGCCAAACGGGAGGAGCGCTTTTTTTAGCGGGAGCTGGCCCGAGGTGAACCAAATCCATCCGCCTATAATAAGCATGGCGGCCGCGTTTACGGGCACGGCGACAACCGTGCCTATGCCAAGCGCGAGATCCAGAAAAGTTAATATCATATTTACCACCTCTATGATCACAGCGAGAAAGAGCATGATAATGCCGGGCGGGCTGAACACCCCGGGTTTCTTTCGCGGTATGAGTTTTTTCGCGCCTTGGGCCGCTTTCCCGGCGGCCGCGGCAATGGCGGGCAGTGGCATAGAAAAGAGGAATGATTAAGGATTCGCCGCGTTTGTTAGATTGTCTTTTTGTTCTCGTCTTCTTAAGAGTTCTTCGGGGGCCGTGGTGATGATTTGGTGTTCCGCCGGAGAGGCCACGATTTTAATCGCCACATGTTTTTGTCCCGCGAAAAATATTCCCTCACCCACATCGGTTTCCAGCAGTAAATTTTTTTCTTCGCTTGTGAGATTAAACGCTTTTTGCAGAAGATCTATGGTTGCCGGACTTTGTTTCATTAAAATTTGTATGGAAGAGTTTGTGATGATGGGCCTCCCGTACGAGGACTTCATAAAGTCCCCCACATCCTGGGTAATAGTGGTAACCCCCAGATAGTATTTTCTCGCGCGCTTGGCAATGCCGTATAAAAAAGACGCTCCTTCTTCTGACTGCATGATCCACCATGCTTCGTCCAGCACCAGTATTCTGCGCTTCAATTCAGATCTTACGATATTCCATATATACCGCATGATGATGTACATAGCCATGGGCCGCAGGCCTTCTTCCATGTCGCGGATGCCAAATGAAATAAGACTCGCGCCCAGCTCAATGTTGGTTGGGCGGTTAAAGAAATTTTCATATGTTCCCTTGGTGAATTTATGGAGGCGGCGCACCAGGGACTCGGCCCCTTCCATGCCTTCCAGAACTTGCTCCAGATCCTCCATAAGCGGGATGTTTGTTTTCCATGCCGCCGGGTCTGACTCTATGGTTATGTCTTTGGCGGCATAGGTTTCAGTAATCGCTCTGTCCATAATCGCGTCTTCTTCCGGGGTGAGGCCTCCCAGCATGATGCGCATGAGGCCCACAAGATTGATAATGTTGGATCTTAATACATCCTCCGCTTTTTCGTCTTCTCTGGGGGCCGGAAGGTCAAAAGGGTTTACATGGTTTTCAGATCCCAAAGAGATGTCGTAAAAACTGCCGCCAATGGCTTGCGCGAGCGCGCGGTATTCGTTTTCCGGATCTAGAATCACAACATCTACGCCGGTCATAAGCGACCTTAATACCTCCAGTTTTACCGCGTAGGACTTTCCGGAGCCGCTTTTCGCGAAGATGACCTCGTTGGCGTTTTCCAAAGAGAACCTGTCAAAAAGAATAAGGGAATTATTATGCCGGTTTATGCCGTATAAAATGCCTGCGTTGGAAGACAGGTCAAACGACACAAAAGGAAAGGTGGAAGACAAAGGGTCCGTATTTAGCGATGTGTGAACCCCCAGCAGGTCTCTGCCGTACGGGAGGCAGGAGTTAAATCCCTCTTTTTGCTGGTACAGAGCGGGTTTTATGTATAAAAGCCGCGATTCAAAAATAGAACGGAGGGTGGTTTCAATCTGGCGCAGTTCTTCGGTTGTTTCTCCATATACGGTGATGTACACCCCCAGGCGGAACATTTTTTCTTGGGCGGTTTGCAGACGGTCCCGCAGATCTTCCAAATCCTGGAATGCGGTTTCCAGTTCCGGGTCTCTCACCAGTCCCCGGTCTTCTTTGTCCATGATCTCCGATTGCACTTCCGTTACCCTTCTGCGGAGTTGTTTTAAGATAAAAGTGGTGTCTATGGGGTGTATGAATAATGAGATGTCCATTGGCACATCCAGGTTGATGGTGGAGGAAAGCCACGCGGCCGAGAGATACCTGGGGTATGAGAAAACAAAAAAGGTTTTGGCAAGGCGTCCGGACATGTCCAGATTTTCCGAATTCACCTGCACGGAAGATGGCGCTATAATATCGGCGGCTGTTGTCACCTCCGCTTCAAAGACGCGTCCGGGAACGGCCTTTCGCCTTGTTTTTATAAAGGGAATCTTCATGTCTTTATCGTACCATTTCCGGGGGTATTTCAGGGTAATATCCAACCTCCGCTTCCTGGGGGTGGTGCCAGGTCCACAAAAGCTCAATGAGTTCTTCCGTGCTCAAGGGAGCAACCTGGAGACCGGCTCTGCGCAGGCCCAGGGCAACATACTCCATTCTTTGCCACAGCTGGTTCTTCATTCTTTGGAACTGGGCGTCTGAAAGTTTGCCCACCTTGCCCTGCTGATCCGCGGGGGATTGTTTTTGATACCCGCCCACCACTTCCAGCGGGGAAAACGGGACCACCACAAAAAAGTTTTTTGCCATAATGGATCCGCCCGAGATAAGCTGTTCCACGAATGTCCGGTAATCAGCCGTCTGGTTTTTCAAGAGTTCGTTTGGCTGGTCTTGTTCAAGGTTTTTTAAATAGTCAATGTACCCCGTGATATTGAGCCGTCTTGACTGTATGGATATTTGGAGCGAGAAATCCAGGGAGTTAAGAAAATTCTGAAACTGAAAGATAATCGCCTCTTGTTCCTCTGCGGATTTTAAGGCGAAGTTTTGGGAAGAAACCATAAGCACCCCGCGCACCTGCCGGGTTTTAAGCACCAGTATGCCCTCTCTGATTTCCTCTACTTCAAGAAAGTTTTGCGTGGATCCCTGGGGCATGGGTTACATGTATATAATATATAACGGATAATAAATGCCAAAGCACGAACAACTGGCGGCTTGCGTAAAATTATTCCCCTATTTGGCCGTATCCACCCGTATCGCCAAATCTCGCACCCTGCTTTTCTGCACCAGCTGTATTTTTGCTTTTCCGTATGATTCTTCCGGCGCCGCGGAAACATACCTGGCTTGCGGTGTCTGCGCGGGAGCTTTCCCCTTTCTCCAGATGTATCTTTTGGGCTCAAAGATGAATTTTACAAAACTGGAGAGGAGTCCGGGGAGAGATCTGCCCCCCATTTTAATAAATCCAAGGAGAAAACCGAAAGCGCCAAGAGGTATGGTGATTGAGATGAATACGGGGAAAGGAGTAAGGAAATATAAAAAGAATCCGATCGCCCCCGGAACCCCCAGGTACACGAACTGTTTGAAAGTAAGAGGGCCTATGACCTTTGCCTCGTGTTCAATAAATTGGGGAACCTGGAATCTCATTGCTGTGTATCTTGTATTTTGTAGCTTGTATTTCGTATTCTTTTTAGGCCGTTCAGGAGTTTGTTGGTTGTAATGGTTTGGTTGGCAAGCGTTTGAAATTCTTCCTGTCGGATGTATCCGATATCGCGGGCAATTAACAGTTGATTTTGCAGTTCTGTCAACGATCCCTGGGCTGTTGTGTAGAATTGGCACTTGTCGTTGTTTGTGCCCCTACTGAATCCCTCGGCTATATTTGAGGTTATGGAAATCACACATCGCCTCATCTGATTTATTAAGGCGAACATTTCTCTGCCGGGGAAGTGTTCGGTTGTTCTGTAAATCATCAGTACAAGCTTATGCCCTTCTTTCCACGCGTTGAGGTCTGTAAAAGATCTGATTTTGTTTTCAGTCATACCAGATACAAAATACAAACTACGCAATACAAACGCATTATTCCAGCGGTTCTCTGTATCTATCTTCTCCGCTTGGTTTTTGCGGCGGCCCTTGTTCTTTGGATTCTTCGCCGGATTTCCGGGGTTCTGGCGTTACAATTTTGGCGGACACCTCAATTTCCATGCGGTGGATTTGCTCTAAAGCAGGTTTTACCGGGTAGAACACGGTTCGGTTCATGATCCTGGCTATTGCCTGCGCGTCTTGCGCGGAAAGTCCGAGGTTTTTTTCCAGCGCGCCGGAAAAATCTTGCGGGAGCAACAATCCCAATAACACATCCCCTGCCAGTTCAGATATTTTATTCGCCCGTTCATCCATGATGCCGGCGTTTTCGCATATCTCCAGGATGGCGTCCGCTGTTTCCAGGGAAAACAGCGCGTCTTTGAGCTCCTGCGGGAGTTTTGTTAGTATTGCGTCTTTTTGCACCTGCGTGTATGTGATTGCCATAGATAAATGTATAAATTGAGTATATCACAATCCACGGTGTTTTGTATGCAAAGACGCGCGTATGCGTCCGCAGGAAAGGCGGCGCGCGCTAAACAGGAATACTCAAAATCCTTGACATTTTATGTATTATGATGTATGATATTGCCAGCTCGTAAGATAGGGTCTTGCGAAGTTTTGGTCCCAGAGGAGGACTCCATGGAGTGGTGGGGATGGCTTCTGATTGCGGTCGCCATGGTGGCGACCGGAGGGTTTTTTGTGGCGGTGGCGGTGGTGGTGCGGCGGCGCAACAAAAACGAGAATGCGCCGCCAGAGGACACTGCGGGAGATAGTCCTCTGGAGGATCTCCGTCGCCAACTGGGTGTTGGACAAGCAGTTCTTGGCGGGGGGGATGGGCTTCCCTCGGCCGCCGAGAGGGCCAGCCTGGCGACGAGTGTAACGGCGCGCCTTGTGCGCGCCCGGGCCGCCGCCGCCGAGTTAGATGCCGCCGAACGGGATCTTGGGACCCTTTCGGCCGCTCAAACCGCGGCAGGACGCGTTGAGCGAGTCCTGCCCGATCGGCGTGCGCGGGCGCACGCCAGGTGGCAGGAAATTCTATTGGCCGAGGAATCGGCTGACGAGAAAGAAGGCGGCGGCATTGCCGCCGAGCCACCGGATGATTCCACGGCGTAGGCGGCGGTTTTAAAGGGGAGAAGCAGGAAGGATTTAATCCAAACTGCTTCTCCCCTCTTTTTTATGCGCGCGGATTCGCTTCTTTTATCAACTCATTAAGTGGGATCGCGCTAGATGTTGCGTCTCTAGGATCTTGATGCTCAATAAAAGCGTATTTTTTACCATCCGGCCCCATTTCAATTCGCGTTATTTTGATCGGTTGATGTGTGCGTTGTACCCCGTTACCGACCCAATGAGCCAAATCTCCGATTTGCGGTTCGTTCTCTGAATCTTGCATTCCTCCCGGTGTTGATGTTCCTGCAAACCTAGAGTTTTGGGGAGTACTAGGTGGAGTGGGCGCGGAAGGTCTTGTGCCAAAATCCTGCATTCCTTGCGCGCCGCCGGCAAACCGGGCGCCGCCGCTAGAAGGCGGAGGCGCCTGGCTTGCGCCTCCGCCTCTGGGAGCGCGCGGTCTTTGGGGCGGCGGGGGAGTTGAAGAAGAGGGGCCGGAAGAAGGTCTGGGCGGCGGGGTTGAGGGGGGCGGGCCGGAGGGCGGCGTCTGATCGGGCGGAGCATTTTTATTCTTCGCTTTTTTGCGTTCCTGAACCTTTGCCAGTTCCGCCTGTCTTTTTATTTCGTTGTCCATGCGTTCTTGCAGTTCTTTTGTTTTATGCGGCATAAGAACAGTTCGGATATAGTTTTGCTGGTCTTTTTCAAGCCGTGCCGCCGCCGCGCGATTTAGATACCTTTTATCTCTTTGCATCAGAGCTTCTCCCTGTTCTATCGCTTTTAGCTGGTTGTCATAATCCTCAAGCATAACGGGGTTTTCGTCTCTTTTTTCTTGAGCAATCTTTTGTTCCAGTTCTTCTTTTGCGGCAACCACAAGCAAGAGCCGCTCCTGCTCTTCTTGCGTTACGCGCGCCTTTTTGGCCTCCGCTTCGGCTTTTTTAACAATGTTCGGGTGGGCGTTAGAGGTAATGAGACGGTTGAGATTGGTTCGCGCTTTTGCCGCGGCCTCTCGCGCCCGCGCCGTTTTTGCGGCAGTTTCTGCCGTGGCGCGTGCCGAGGGGTCCATGGCTATCTTAAGAGTATCAATTATTTCAAGATCCTCTTTTTGTTGTTTGACAATGCTTTCTGCTTCAGTAGAGCGCTGTTTTAGTTCTGTGCGTTTGATTTGAATATCGCGGTCAATTGCTTGTGCCTCGTTTCTTTGGTTCGGCGCGAGAGTTGTTTTTTCTTTCTGGAGTTCTCTTATTTCTTCTTCAATTGTTTTGCCGATTCCTTGCGCCTCATCCAGTTTTTGCTGGGTTCTAAAGAGCCGAGCGCCCAAAAGTTCCCTTTGGTTTTCTTGAATGTCCCGCAGTTCATCGGCGACCTCCTGCTCTTTTTGCCTAAGCGCGGTTCTTAACGGACTGTTTGGCGGTTCGTTTTGAATTTGAGCGCGGATGTTCTCAAGATTTGCAGAATGTGTGTCTGATGTTTGACTGGATTGCAGAAGTTCTTCCGCCAACCGGTCATCGGTGTAGGTGGCGGCCTTTCTATATGTGCGCATATCAAACGATTCGGTAGCTTGGGCTATTCGCTGTTTTATTTCCTGGGCTTCTCTATGCCGCTTGGTCCCCGGCACAAGCGACGCAACACGGGTTGCGGGATTTCTCCCCCCCTCCGTTCGGTAGAGATCGCTTTGCAACTTTAAGACATCATCTTCTTGTGTGGGTGTTTGTTCTTGTTTCTGGGACTCCAGCAGACTTATTTCCGCGTTAATTTCTTTTACGCGTTTTCTTGCCGCGTCGCCCGGGGCGAACGGCACCTTTGCGTCTTGTTGTAACTGCTCTCTCTCTTTCTCAAGGGCGGCAATCTGAACAATCGCGGGTTGCTGGTCCAGGGGAGCTGGTGCCTTGGCCGCCGCGGCCCGCTCCGCCTGCACTTTCCTTATGGCAGGAGATCGTCTTATTCTTTCTGCGCGATCTAGTTCGCCATCCAATTTCGCGATTTGCGGTTGGAAGGTCGTCTGTATGCGTTCTCGTTCTCTCGCAAATTCTCCGCCAGTGATTTCCTGTGCGGCTTGTTGTATTTGATCTGCCATCTTCTTTTCCAAATCCCGCTTCTTTGCTTCAAGCCCCGCGATATCTTTTTTGGTGTAGATTGACCGTTCCGCCTCAAGATCCTCAAGAGACAATGTTTGCAGTCGCTCGCGTTCTCGTGGCGATATGCGTTGTAATTCCGTAAGCGCTTCCGGCGACATATTCCTGAAGCGGCGCGTTTCCAACTCCTGGTCAATTAGTTCCCCCTCTTTTGCAAGCTGGTTTTTCTTGGCATTTTTTTGATTTTCAGTGGCCAGTGATGGATCATCATCCACCTCTCGGGTTGCTTGAGCGATCTGTGTTCTTCGTGTTTCAAGTTCTTGCGTTGTTTTGCCCTCTGTCTGCGCTTCCCGTATAAGCTGGTCTGCCTGCGCAGGAGACATATCTATGCCAGTCCCCAGGATTCTTGCTCCCGGGCCTGAAGTGAGCCATTTCAAGGCCGCGGGCGAATTCTTGGCAAGCGCGCGAATTTTCGGGTCTTCGGCGGTTCCGTCTCCGGCAATATATTTCAAGATGCGGTCGCGGGCGTCTTTTTGATCCATTTTTGCTATGGCGGGCAAAAGTTCCGCGCCGCGGTTCTTCATCAGTTCGTCCAGGAGTTTTGCCTGGTTTTCGTTGTTTGACGGGTCAAATTTGGTGAGATCAACGATTTCTTTTGATATATCTTCTCCGGCGATGACTTCCAAAGTTCTCTTGCGGTCTTCAGCGGCAACTCCAAGCAGATTGGTTTCCGCGGTGTCGCCCATGCTTTCTTCCATGAATCCTTTTTCCATCATGCGGCGATACGGAGTGCCTGATTGTTTCGCGTGTTTGTAAGTTCGCCGCATTTGGTTGCGCGTCAAGCGGCCGTCGTTGAGCGCCTTATTGATGTCGTCTTTATTGCCGTTTCCTATGAGTCCTGTAACAATGCCGGTGATTCTGTTCATATTCGCGGCAGGCCCTTTGGCAAACTCCTGCTCTAGCTGATTGATCGCGTCTCCGGGATTTTTCTTTCCTTCTTCTTGCGCGGCTTTGAGTTCTTTCTCATCCCGCTGGCGCATACGCATGGTCCCTTCGCGTCCCAGCATTTCCATGCCTCTGCCCAGGCCGCCTATTGTTTTTCCGGCAACCGCCCACTTCACGGCCGCTCCGCTTCTCTGCAGAATATTTTTGTCCTTATTGACATTGCGCATGTCTTGCCCGGCTTTTGCCGCGATATCTTGTCCTCGTTGCCGCATTTTCGCGGAAAAGTTTTCCACCGGGGTTCCAAATCTTCTCCATGCCCCGCTCCCCGCGGCAAGACCCCCGCGGAGCCCCCATTTCTTTCCAAAGTCAATCGCCCCCTTCGCTCCTGCTGGGGCCATTTGCATGCTCGCCATGACTCCTATGGCAAGAAGAAAGAGGGCGGTGATCGGCGCTACAAAAGAGCCCAATGGCTCTGTGACATCGTTGAGAGAAAAACCATAATTTGAGCTAGCTTCGAGTACTTTCTTGGCTAAATACATAAAAAAAGTTACGGGAACTGCGACAATAGACCACTGTACGAGTTGTTGCAACCACTGGTCCCAATATTTTTTGGTTTGAGGAAGGATACGGGCCACAAAAGCAAGAGGCGCAAGTATGGTGAGAGTCCAGAGAAATAGTATGCGTACGGCAAAAAGAATCAGTACGACAAAGTAGATAAGCGTTGCAAGAAGGTAAAAAATAATTCGTATGATTTGCTGTACCGCGGAGTGACCCCCGGCAGCAGTGAAGAAATTCCAGTCTCCGCCAATTTTGGTGGTCTCGTGCAGGAAGATCGTTGTGAGTATGTTCCCGATGTCAACAATGAATCCAACAAAAACCCCACTAAAGTTCACGAGCAGGGCGACGATCAGCAGGGAAGGCAGAAGCTTTTGTGTTTCATAGTTGGGAATACGCAAAATGGTGGCAAGACCTATAAAGGCAAAAATAAGTATAAAAAAGAGGTTTGCTATGTTGCGTGTTACGTCCCACGCATCGGTTACAAATTCCGGAGTAGTAGGGTTTTTGCCGGGGAGGACTGTGAGGGTTAAGATGATGTCTAAAGCCACTGTAAATATACTTGTGATCCCTATGAATAAGGCCTCTACGATCAATACTACTGGAGTAAGAAGATAGCCAAAAATATTATCCGCGGCGTTTAGAAAAGTACCTAGTATCGCGTCTACTATGCTAGACGCAATGCCTGCTTGGGCAATATGAAAAGGTGTAAACGCGAAAATCAGCGCAAGCGCGAGGCACGGCGCGAGAAAAACGGCGGATCGGGGCGTAATGATAGCCCGGAGAATGCGCATTGCCCCTTGTTGGATTTTTTGCATAAAGATTATTGCATTATACATCGCGCTCGTAAAAAAAGGAATTCCGCCGCCTGTTTTTTAAAACGGCAGTTTCCACCAGTACCCGAAAAATTCGGCATGGAATCCAAATATGCTCATGATAATGTTTACAATTCCCCACGCGAGCATTAAGAGGATAAATCCGTAAGCATACGATCGCGTAATTTCTTTTGCTTTTGAAATAATATCCGCACTGCCAAAAGAAAAGAAGGTGGAAGCGGCGAGAAATGCCGAAAGCGCGGCAAATACTAAAAGCGCGAGTTTCCAAAGCACAAAATCCAGAATATTTTGAAGCAAAAATCCCGCGTGCTTGAGCTGGCACGGCTCTTTTTCGTTGTACGGCGTGTTTGGGTTGTTTGAAACCCGCTGGCAGGGTACAAGTCCGGCCGTGTGAGGCGGGTCTATGCCGTGAAATGTCATAAAGGGAGTATATGCGCTTGCGCTTTCAAGCGCGCAATCTTTATCCGCGCATGACCGCACTCTCCATTGGTATTTCCCGGCGCACGCGAGATTCTGGGAAAAGAACGGGCTGTTTGTAATGGTGTTGGTTGCGAGAACTTTTGGTCTCCATTCCGTGTCCGGGCGGGCGCACGAGGGTATGTCGCACGCAGTCAGGGTTTCAGCCGGATTTTTGCAGAAATACGCGAGATCGTATTGGTAGTAGGAAGCGCCCGGGTCTGCTTGCCAGGATATGAAACCCGGCACAAAAACCTCATCTTCATTGGCGGGGGTTGTCTGTGCCGGCGTATGTATGGGAAGCGTAGAAAAATGAATCGGTTCTGCCCAGGGCCCGCACGCCGTCGCTTTCGCGTTAAGACATGCTCTGGCATGCCACCAGTATTCTTTGTCAGGTTCAATGCTTCCGGCCGCGTAAGGAATCGCGACCGTTGCGGAGAGCGCGGACCCGCTCGCGGATACGCTCGTAAAATTTCCGCCCGGTTCCGGTTCGCGCGTTCCGTCCGGAGAAATCTCAAACGCGTATGATACGGCGCCATTTATGCCTTGCCATTGCAGAACAATCGGGACTTTTACGGATGCCCCCTTTTTTGGAAAAGATAACAAAGGCGGAGTTCCGGCGGTGCGGAACCTGGAAGGCGCGCTTTCTCCCGATCCCTCGCAGTCAACATTTCCGCCTGTTGAGTTTGCCCAGCACCCGGCGACTGTCCATGTAAAATCGGCATTGATATTATTCGCATCGCTCCAAAAATCCTCCAACGAGATGCTTTCTGGATCCCGCCCCCTTGCTCCAATGGTATCTCCCATATTGAGAGATTCGTCCTGCGGGTCTTTTGTATATATGCGGAAGATTTTCCCGTCGCTTTCTCGCGTTAAAGAGATTCTGTGTATATACGCGCAGTCGTCGGGGCTTTTCCATGAGAGCGATGATTCCCAAGAGATTACAGGCAAAGGTTGCTCCGGAGAATATTGCGGAGCGGTTATTTCAGGACTCGGCAGAAACGGTTTATCAGAAGGCGGCAATCCTGTTCTAAACTCAACCGGTTGCTCTGCGTTTTCCAGTCCTTCGTTGAGAACAAACGGACCGCAAGAAGCTTCGTTGCCCGGCACAAGGCAAGCGGACACCCTCCACATGTAGGTCGTGTCTTTGGTGAAATAGCAAAAGTCGTCTTTGTATGATTCTTCCAGCTTGCCGTCCGCATCCGGAACGATTGAGAACGAGCATTCTTCCGGAGGGCCGTTTTCTGCGTCTTCGTCTTCTTCTTCTCCAAGATCAAACCAGATCCAATTAAGGCACGGAGTCGCGTAGAGTTGATACCATTGCGCGAGCGGCACCTTGCCCCAAGAAAGGGTAATCGGCAATTCCGCGTCTTTAGACGATGTTTCAAGATTGGGGGTCAGTGTCTCTTTTGGAGGCGGGTTGAGCGCGAATGTGAATGTCCATATATCGCTGTCGTCCCAGAGTCCGCACAACTCGTCCATGTGAATACCGCTTTCCGCGTCGTCAAACGGGGCGCAGCTTTTTACGCGCCATTCATATTTTTGTCCGGGGGCAAGCTCATTAAACGGTATGGGGTTGCTTTCTGGGGCCGAGGTGAGAGTTTTTACATTGCCCGGTTCGTTATCTTTGTCTGAAAGAGGCCATGGGGTATCCGATTTTTTGTATTGATATCTATACCATTGCGCAGACGGGTTGTTTTCCCACGACAAAATCAAAAATCCGTCTGTACGCAATGTTACGCCCCTTGACCCCGATGGAGGACTGGGGTTTTCCGGCGGGCAAAAAGGCGCGTCTGGATGGAGAGGGTCGGAAGGGCAGGCAAAATGCTCCGCGCGCAGTGTCAGGGGCAGAAAGCCAATCAGCCCCATGAACATTGTAATGCCAAAAATAGAGAGAAGAAAAACGCGCATTAAGATATTGTACGCCACAACCCCAAAATGTTACAGAGTGTTTCCGGGAAATGTTTTTGCCAGAGAGACCCATGTTTCCAGGGCAATGGTCTCCGCTCTTTGTTTTGGATCAACGCGTTGAGCCGAAAGCCACGCCGCGATTATTTCCGGCGAATGTTGAGGCAGGGATTTTCGCATATTGCTGAATATCTGTTTTCTCGGGTGCGCGAATCCCGCTTTTACAACCGCAAAGAATATCGCCGGGGCCGCGGGCGGCGCTCCCTGTTTTGGCACCAGTTTTATAAGCGCGGAATCCACGGCGGGTTGGGGCCAGAACGCGCTTTTTTTCACAAAAGATACAATGCTTGGCAGGGCGTACAATTGCACGGATGCCGCGAGAATATTCATGTCAGGCGGTTTCGCGCATATCCGCTGGGCGACTTCTTTTTGCGTCATAAAGACCATGACAGAGGGTTTTGTATTTGTTTCAAGAAATTTTCGTATAATGGGAGCCGCGGCGTAATACGGCAAATTCGCCACCACTTTGTATCCTCTTTCATCCTTAACCCCGTTAAGGTGTGGATACCTTAACGGGGTTAAGGATGATATGTCGGTTGTGAGGATGTCGCCCCGTATAATGGAGATGTTGTCATGGCCGCGCATGGTTTCTTTGAGCAGAGAAACCATATCCGCGTCTTTTTCCACGGCCGTAACGGTTTTTGCGGCCCTGGCGAGTTCAGCCGTAAGAGTGCCAATACCCGGCCCTATTTCTAAAACGAAATCTTCCGCCGATAATCCTGCCGCTTGAACGGCAAGCGCGGCAACCCTTTTTTCAACAAGAAAATTTTGTCCCAGGCCTTTCTTGGGCGCCAGGCCTTTCTGGTCCAGCAGTTCTTTTATGGTCTTTATGGAAAACAGGTCCATGTTTTATATTGTTGCACGGTTAAATGGCTGAACGGTTGGGCGGTTAGTCAGTTAGTCGTATAGATATTTAACCATTTAACCATAGAACCACAGAGCCATAGAACCACAGAACTCTTGCAGTGTGAATAACTTGGCCCGACCAAGTTATTCACAACTTGGTCGGGCCAAGTTGTGGACAAGGGCGATTCCGGCGCCTTGTGGATAACATGTTTATTGCTTGTGGATAAGGCGGGTTTCTTGCCGAAACCCCGCTTTATTTCCCCGGATTAGGGCTTGACTTTAGGCCTGGAAAGGCATACTATTGAAGAACATATGAAATCTCCTCAAGGAGGCGACGAGAGCGCTCGCAGAGCCGGGTTGAATCCTCTTTTGTATATAGCAGTCGGCGCCGCTTTTTTGTTGCTCGCGGTTTCTTTTAGAACAGAACCGGCGGCTCAAACTCTTTCTTTGGCAGATGGCTTGGAAGGGTTTCCGCGCGAGATAGCGTTGCATAGAATTGTTGCTCCGGAAGCTCCGGAGCTGGTATTTATTCAGGCCAATTCTTTGCGGGCTTCCACTCCGCCTCTTTCCGTAACGCCCCAGGTTTTAGGAGCTATTATCGGCGAGGTTGATATTGATATCCGCCCCGAGGTTACAAGATATATTGTAGAAGAAGGCGACACGATGGCAAGTATTGCGCGGGAGTTTGGCATTACCGCCCAAACAGTTGCCGACGCGAACGGTCTTTCTTTGGCGGGGGCTGTGAAGGCGGGGCAGGAACTTATTATTCTTCCTGTTTCCGGAGCTTTGCACCTGGTGCGTCCAAACGACACATTGAGCGAGATTGCTTCTTGGTATAAAGAGGACGCGGAAAATATTTTGGAATATAACAATCTTGCTTCGGCCGAGGCGCTTTTTGCCGGCGATATTTTGATTATTCCCAACGGGAAAACGCCCAAGGTTTTGCCCCAAGGACGGCTGACTCCCATAGCGAACTCGTATTTTATCTACCCAATCCCCGCTCCTCATCGCATGACCCAGGGCTTGCACGCGTTTAACGCGGTGGATTTAAGCAATGGCATGTGCGGGGAATCGGTGTATGCCGCGGCCGGAGGAGTTATCCAAAAGACCGGCTATACCGCTTTGGGCGGAAACTTCGTGCGCATCCAGCATCCAAACGGCGTTGTAACCTACTACGGACATCTTTCCGCCATTCTTACGGTTCCCGGCTCAAAAGTATACCAGGGACAAACCATCGGGTATACCGGACATACGGGCTATACCATTCCCGCGGGTCCGTCGGGGTGCCATGTGCATTTTGAGGTGCGCGGAGCGGCCAATCCTTTTGCCAAGCGGTAGTTTTTAGAGTCAAACAAAAACCGAGCCGCGGTTAGCCGCGCCTCGGTTTTTGTTTGGAGAAAAATCAGAACGAGTGTTTCGCGGCGCATTCCTGGCAGTACTCCGCTTCCGGGTTGGCAAGGAGCCGTTCTTGGGATATTCCTTGTTTGCAGTCCTCGCATGTTCCATATGACTCGTCCTGGATTTTTTGTATTGCTTTATTGATCTGTTTTAGCTGGGTTTCCAGGGAGTATTCAATAGGAAGATTGGTGGAATATTCTTCCACTTCTCCGGCCGAGTCCTCCAGGTTTGCCCCCGGGATGCTCGGGTATTTTGTGTCCCAATCCCCTTCGGGCTTGCTGTCTTTCGTGGCGAAAGAAGATAATTCTCTCTCCAGCTGGGATTTTCGCTCTGCCAGGGATTTGTGTATTTGGGCCAGTGTTTGTTTGTTCATGGCGTTTGTATGGTTGTTGTCAGCGCGTCCGCCGCCCGCTGGAACCCTTCAAGCGAAGAAGCGAGAATAATATAATTATCTATTGTGCCGTAGACGATCCCGAAATCCAATACCGAAAATGTTTGAAACCTGTACGGAATGGTTTGCTTGTATGTTCCCGATCTGAAAATGGCGGTATACGCGCTTCCTTTCTGCCCTATGGCAGAGAAGAATCGCTCGGTATCTTGCTCAAGAGACAATTCCCAATTCTTTAAAGAAGCTTGCGCGTCTTGCTTGTTTGTTTCAAAGATGACCCCGGGTCTGTTTTTTTCTCCCCCGGCGTGCAGAAACAGTTGAAGATTGTTTGTAAGAAGCGTGCGAACTTCCGGCGGAACGCGCATACCCAGTCCTTCAAGAATTTCGTCTGCCCGCGTTTCGGGACTTGCGAGTATGGGCGAGAGTCCTTGCGGAGCCGAGCCCTTGAGTATGCTCTCTAAAGCGGCCAGGAGTTCTTGCGAGGAGTCCAGAACTATCGCCTGGGTTTTGAGTATTGGCGTTAAAGATGGCGGCGGTTCCGGGGTTGTTTGAGGTTCAGGCGCCGGAGCCGTGTTGTCTTCTGTTTCAGGCATGACGACTACCGGGTTCTTTTGGTCTTTTGAAGTGAAATACCAAAATCCGAGCGCCCCGAGATTTAAGACAAAAAAGAGAACAATGCCTCCTGCTATCATGCGGACGATCAATTTGTCTGATCCGCCGGGAGGTTTTCTTTGTTGGATTGGGGGCGGCGGCGTTGCTTGCGCAAGAGTTGCCTGGGGCGATGAAAGAGAGGGCGGATTCATGGGTCCGCGCGCGGCAGTGCTTTCTTTTTGCAATTGCGCTATTCTCTCTTGTTCCATGCGCGCCTCTTGCTCCCCTATGGCCGCGATATCTTTTGCCATGGTGCGCACTTCTTCGCGCTTGAGAAATGCCGGAGTTTCAGGCCGGGTATTTTCCGGCTCAAAGGACGGGGAAGAGTTATTGTTTTGGTTCTCTTGCATCTTTAAGAGAAAGGTTTATTCTGCCTTGGTTGTCTATCTCCACAACTTTTACCGGGACGATGTCCCCTACTTTTACAATATCACCAACATTCTTAACATGGTAGTTGGCAAGCCGCGAGATATGCACAAGGCCTTCTTTGCCCGGGAGCACTTCCACAAACGCTCCAAAATCCATAATGCGCGTAACCTTTCCCGTGTATTCTTCTCCCGCTTCCACCTCTTTTACAATGCCCCTGACTATGTCTAGCGCCCGCTGGCCCATGTTGGCGTCCAGAGAGGTTATAAATACTTCTCCCGTGTCTTCAATATCTATGGTAACTCCGGTTTCGTCGGTTATCTTGTTAATGGTTTTCCCGCCGGGGCCTATGACCAGCCCGATTTTCTCCGGATTGATTTTTAATACAAAGATTCGCGGGGCGAGAGGCGAAAGTTCTTTTCGCGCCTCCGGGATCGTTCTCGCCATGACATTTTCAAGAATGTGGTTGCGGGTTTTTTTCGCGCCCCCCAGCGCTTCTTTGAATATTTCGGCTGTGATTCCCCGCACTTTTACATCCAGTTGTATCGCCGTGATGCCTTTCGTGGTGCCGGCAACTTTAAAATCCATGTCCCCGTGGTGGTCTTCCGGACCCTGGATGTCCGTGAGAAGGGTGTGGGTTTTGCCGTTTTCGTCCAGCATTAATCCCATGGAGATTCCCGCCACGGGGCGGGTAATGGGGACGCCCGCGTCCATGAGTGCAAGAGAAGAGGAGCATACCGAGGCCATGGATGTTGAGCCGTTGGAAGATATCACCTCTGTTACTATTCGTATGGTGTACGGAAATTGATCCACGGTGGGGATTACGGGCAGTAACGCTTTTTCCGCAAGCATGCCGTGACCAAGGTCTCTTCTGCTTGGTCCCCGGAGTTGTTTCACTTCCCCGGGAGCATACGGGGGGAAGTTGTAGTGATGCATAAACCGTTTTTTCCCAATAAATTCCATTCCCTCTAAAAGCCGCTGATCGCCAGGCGCTCCCAAGGTAAGCAGGGAGAGGGTTTTGGTTTGCCCGCGCAGAAAAAGTCCCGACCCGTGCGTGCGGGGCAGAAGAGCCACTTTCGCCGAAAGTTCCCGGGTTTCCTCCGGTTTTCTGTCGTCTACCCGTTTTTGTTCTTTTAGCGCGGCGCGATGAACAGCGCGATCCAGCTCTTCTTCAAAAAAGTCCTTGGCATATCCGGCTTTGTTCATTCCGGGATATTTGCTTTCTATAAAATAGGCGAGTTCCCGCTTTATTTCATTCGCGGATTCCATGCGTGTTTTTTTCTCTCCCGAAAACAACGCTGTCGCGAGTTTGTCTCGCAAAAATTCCCCGCATTCTTGCTCCAATGCCACATCCCGCGCCTTTTCCGGGTCGGGGATTTTTTTTGCGCCGGATTTTTTAACAATGTCTTGCTGGAGTTCAATGAGAGAAGATAAATGGGGTTTTGCGAATTCCAGCGCTTGTTGAAAAATATCTTCGGGAACTTCCTGGGCCTCCGCTTCTATCATGTTGTATGCCACCTCGCCGTTGTCTAGAGCCCCGGCAAGCACAAAATCAAGATCGCTTTTCGCCCGTTCTTCGTATGTGGGATTCAAGATAAGTTCTCCTTCTATTTTGCCTACTCTTACCACTCCAACAGGTCCCTGCCAGGGTATATTGGAAATGGAAAGAGCCAGAGACGCTCCCATGAGACCCATGATGTCCGGGTCGTTCTGCGCGTCCCAAGAAAGGCATGTTGTGATGACCTGCACTTCTCTGTTGAGCCATTTTGGAAAAAGAGGGCGGATCGCGCGGTCAATGAGGCGCGCTGTTATAACGGCATCGTCGGAGGGCCTGCCTTCCCTTCTCATGAAACGAGATCCCAGAATTCTTCCGGCCGCGTAAAATCGTTCCTCATATTCTACCGTGAGAGGAAAGAACGCGAGATTTTCCAGCGGCTGTTTTGACATAACCGCGGTGACAAGCACTACGGTATCCCCCGCGCGCACCAAAACGGCGCCGTTTGCCTGCTCCGCCCAATCGGTGAGCTCAAAGGATATCGCGGATTTTCCTAGGGTGATTGTGTGGGTATTTTTATCGGCCATAATGACTTTTTTAAAAGGTATCGTTCGCTTCCCTGGTCCAGGTCTATGAATTCGTCGGCGGCTTCGCGCAATCGGGACGATGTGGATTTGCCAAACGCCAGCACCTCTACTCGTTTGCCGTGGTTTTTTAAGTATTCAACAAGCGGCACATAATCCCCGTCTCCCGAAATAAGCACCACGACATCCACGCTGTCAGCGGTTTTAATGGCGTCTACCGCTATGCCCACGTCCCAATCCGCCTTTTTTAATCCTCCAAAGTATTCTTGCAGGTCTTTCACGCGTATTTCTATGCCTAAGCTTTGCAGGGCGTCAAAGAACGGTTTTTCTTCGCCGGTTTTCGTGCGTACCACATACGCGAACGACCAAATAAGCTTTCTTCCCGATGCCGCGGCGCGGACAACTTCTTTAAAATTTACTCTTGCCTGGTAGATGTTCTTCGCGGAATGGTACAGATTTTGAACATCAATGAAAACAGCGACCCTTTGTTCTTTGTTTTTTGGCGTCATGGTCCGGGTTTAATCGCGCGCCTTTCGGCGCTTTCTATTTTGCTTTGAGACCGAGTTTCTTTGCCAGGGCGTTATAGCGCTTTTCGTCTTCGCGCTTTAAATACGCCAGCAGAGTTCTCCGTTTCGCGACTGTCTTTAAAAGCCCCCGTTTTGAATGAAAATCCTTGGGGTGTTTTTTTAGATGCAATAACAAGCGGCCGATTTCTTCGGAAATTAAAGCAATCTGGACTTCCGGAGACCCGGTATCTTTCTCGTGAATCTTGGTTTGAGAAATGATTTTTTCTTTTTCTTTCTGTTTTAGCATACAAGAACACTCTACCAATAAATCGGGAAAAACGCAAATCCGGCGTTTGGCACCCGGGTATTCGTTATCCGCCGCATGTTATATGCCGGTTTGTTGGTGCCCTAAACTACAGAGAGTTCAGGGCTACCCAAAACCGTGTCCTGAAGCGCGCTCGTTCTACTTTAGGACTCTGGTTTGTGGGTGCCTCCGCTCGGAATCGAACCGAGAACCTTATCCTTAAGAGGGATCTGCTCTGCCAGTTGAGCTACGGAGGCCTCTTATGTTGTCGCGCAGTTAATATGCCACCAACTGCCCAGACCGGTCCAGTCGGCCACGCCCAGGAACGAGAGTATGGTATTTAACGCGACCCAGGCCGCGTAGGTTATGATAAGACCTGTAACGGTCGCGGTCAATATGGTTTTGCCCTTTGTGAGCATGGCGGGGTCTCCTCTCGCGATAAGAAAATAGAATCCTCCTATCACTATGAATATGGGGAGGACGATCGGGACAAAAGTAAAGAAAATAAGATTGATAATGGAATATACCAAGTCAAAAAGATTGCAGAGCTTGCACGACTGCGTTTCATCTATTGTTGGGGTGGCCGTATCGTCTACGCTTGCCCCGCATGAAACTAAACGAGCGTCCGCGGATACGGGCAAGACAAAGAGGCAGAATAAAGCGGCCGCGGCAAGGACTTTTTTCATGTGTTTAGCGCAAACATATACACTGCTTGTATGTTAGCATACCATGTTTTTGGTTTGTGTCCCCGGAAGGAATCGAACCCTCATCGCTGGGTCCGAAGCCCAGTACTTTATCCGTTAAGCTACGGGGACAAAATTCAACTGCTTGAATTTTGTCGGGCAATTTAGCGAGGCCTTGTTCTGCTTAGAGCAGAACGGACGAGCGTATGAAATTGCCCCGGGTCCCTGTCTTAGAGACAGGGGTACTCTTGGTTGCCGACTGCTTGAATT
>JACQMR010000007.1 GCA_016203455.1 Candidatus Wildermuthbacteria bacterium | reverse complement strand
TAAAAATTCTACTCACAAACTCTTCAACAAGCTTGTATGATATGCATCCGGCATAAACGACTCTAATCGCACGCAATCGTAATGCTCCCCGTTTTTTAACATCCATAAAAGAAAATCTTGTTCCAATGTTTCCTGATCGTATCCAAAGCACACGACATCGGGACATATCTTTTCTAAAACTCCGTATGTTGAAAGCGTTTCATCTCCCAAGAAAACGCGGCCAACTCCGTTTTCAGCCGCTACAAAATTCATCCGTTCTTTTTCTGAATACTTCGGCTTTCTTCTCTTTAACCGTTCCGCGGAAGAATCCCTGCTCACAATCACGATCAGCTCCTCGCCATGCCGCTGGGCCTGCGAAAACAAAAAACGATGGCCGTCATGAACCCCGTCAAACACCCCGAACACCACCGCCTTTTTCTTTTTTTCCATATCCCCCATCCTCTGTTGTTATATTGTGCAATTGCACAATATAACAACAGAGGCATTCATTGCTTACTTATCTTATCGTCATAAAGGGGTTGAGCCGCCTTTTTTCCACGGAACCGCTTCAAGGAGCGGCGTAAACAAATCGTCTTCCTTATTCATTTTCAACTTATTAATCTCTCTTTGCGTGGGATTCCTGCGCTGAAACGCCACAAACGGAAGTTCGGTGAAAATCGCCAAAGGAGTGCATTCGGCTCCCTCGCCCATAATCAGCACCGCGGTTGCGGCAAGCGCGTCAGAAACCGCGGCGGAAGTCATCTTGAATTGCCGTCCAAACAAATCGAACTTTCCTATATAACTGTTCAGCGCGGAAAAACCCGAGTGCGCCAGCGCGAATACTCCCCTCTGGCCCCACCGCAGAGGCACGGAGGTGGTATCTGTAATAATAACTCCAATGTCTTTTTTTCTGTGTTTTTTCACCAGGTGCTCGCGGATCTCGTTTGCCGACTGCTGGGGATCTTTGGGCCACAAAACAAAATATCCGTTGGCGTTTGATTCATCCACGCCGGAAGAAAAGCATATCCCGCTCCCCTTAATGGTCATCATTACATTATATTTACTGGAAGACCTGGGAAGATACCACTCCGCCTCCTGAACGATAATGTCATCCTTTTTGCTTTCATCCAAAGGCAAAACACGCCCCTCGCACAACGCAATGATCTTTGAAGTAACCGCTACAACGGTACGCTCCTCCAGCAGAGGGAGATACCGGTCAAGTATCTCAAAAATGCCGGACTCGCGAGCTGTGATTTTATGAGTTTTTACGGCTTCAACTTTCATGGCATCTCTGCCCCGTTTATACCAAAAAACCGTGAAATGGTCTATACTTAAAATAAGAAAAATCCAAATCTCAAATTCAAAAACAATTCCTTAATTTCAAATGCTAAAACACTGCTCCCTCCCAAATCATTCTTTATTATACGTTTGAAATTGTTTTTGAATTAAACATTAGAAATTTTGGTTTCAACCTCTCTATGCCTCTATTTCTCATACCCATTCTTGTTCTTATCGGAGCGTTTCTTTTTTCCGCAAAAGATACACTGCTCACGCAAGTTTCCACGCAAGTCAAAGAGTTCCGGCTTTTCCCCGAGGCCTCGGAAAAAAAGGCGCCCCTGCCTGTTGTGGCGCCCATAAAACCCGCCGCGATCAAGGGCGTAACGCCTGCCGGAACGCCGGCGATTTTGGAAACACAAATTACCGTGGGCCCTGAAAACGGATCCGTGCTTACCGACTCGTTCCGAGTGTCATTCTCATTTTCCGGCTCCTCAAGCGCCCCGGGAACGCTCTCTTTTGAAACGCGACTTTTGGGAGCGGAAACCGCGTGGCAAGAGACAAAAGGAAGATCGCGCTCCATAACACTTCCGCGCGGTACGGCCATCTATACATTCCAAGTCCGCTCCAAACTGGGAAACCAAACAGACGCAACTCCCGCTTTCCGCGCATTCCGTGCAAGCGTTTCTCACTATTATGGAAAAATAAAAATAGACAGCATTAAAACGGGAAATCCGTCCCTTATTACCCTTGCCCCAAAACTTTCGGCCGGGGAAACTATCAATCTCACGGGCTGGACCCTTAAAGGGAAAGCGGGACAATACACAATACCCATGGGCGTGCGCTTAGTGCCTCCCGGATTTTCTTCCGCGCTTAAAGAAAACATCGTGGCCACCTCCCAAGATAAGATTCTGCTTTCTTCGGCGCGCGGCCCGTTTGGCGTTGGGGTCAACTTCCGCCCAAACGACTGCATGGGATATATAAAAAATCAGTTTGTATTCCCCATAGCCATTGCCGGCTCTTGCAGTGTGCGAAAACCAAGCGAGTATGAATTGCTCTATTTCTCAAGAACTTGTCAAAATTATCTTCTCAAAACCTTGAACTACTCCTCGTGCGTCCCTCCGGACTACTCAAAGATATCCGCGATCGCGTTTGATCTTGAATGCGCGAGGTACATTGACGCCATTCAGCCGGAATTCACCTATCAAGGATGCGTACTGCGCAAAGAAAGCACGCCAGGATTCATCAAAAACGACTGGCATATCTACATGAACACCAATCTCCCCATACAAAGGTTTGATGCCATAGAACTTCGCGACGCGGACGGCCTGCTTGTGGATCTCAAAACATACTAGAAAAAAATTTTAGTATGTAGTTCTAGCCATTGGTTATTCGTTATTAGTTATTTGTTTTTACCCTATAGATTTCCCTGCTCTATTTTCTCTCGCATATCTTGAAACGCTCGCTCAAAAAACGAAAGGTTGTGATAAGTGGCAAGATAATAGCCGAGTAATTCGCGCTCGCGAAACAGGTGATGTATAAACGCGACCGAAAAATTTCTGCACGCGTAGCACGGACAATCCTTTTCAATAGGGTCTTTCTCCCGCAATCGTTTAGTTCCGGTCAAATCGTATCTTTCAAAACGAGCTCCTTTTTTCTGAAACACGATTCCATTCCTTGCCAAGCGCGTCAGCTCCACGCAATCAAACGAATCCATGCCTTGCCGCACAAACGCGACAATATCTTCCAGCCGGCCAATGCCCAAAAGATGCCGCGGCAGTTCAGGCGGCAAATATGGGGCAACCCACCCAACCGCGTCTTTCATCTCTTTTGTCGTTTCACCCACAGCAACCCCTCCAATGGCTATGCCGTCTATATGCTGTTTTGCGACAAACTTGGCCGACTCCTCGCGCAGATCTTTATATGTGCCACCCTGCACTATTCCATACAGCATCTGCTTGCCCGCGAAAGTCCGCGCCGAGCGGACGGAGGAGGGGTTTTTTATTTTTTTGGCGGCAACGCACCGCAAAAGCCATTCATGCGTTCTTTGCGTTGCTTTTTTTGCATATTCTTTGCTCGCGCCGTAATAAATGCACTCGTCAAATGCCATCACAATATCCGCGCCTATGCGCGCTTGCTCTTGCATGGAAAACTCCGGAGTAAACGCGATTTCATTACCGTCCACGGGAGACCTAAACCTGGCGCCTTCCTCGGTAATGCCCAAAAGCAAAGCTTCATCGCCTTCGCGGGTCCTCATTCTTCGTTGCCTTTCTGAAGCTCTGCCTAACGAGAACACCTGAAACCCGGCGGAGTCAGACATCAAAGGAATGTTCAAACCGCTATACTTGTGAATGCCGCCAAATTTTTTCAGCACTTCTCCGCCCGGATGCAAGGCAAGATGAAAGGTGTTTACAAACGCAATTTGAATCCCAATGTCAGGAATGTCTTTGGGCGGAATTGCCTTTATGGTTCCTCTGGTCGCGACCGGAACAAACGCGGGAGTCCGCACCGTTCCATGGGGAGTGGAAAGAAGCCCCAAACGAGCTTTTGATTTTTTGCTCTGTTTTACAACCTCAAAGAATTTCATATAAAATCCTGGAAAGAAAAAACCGCGCGAGACAAATATTATTGATGATATGCTTCCTCCCCTTCCCTATTTAAAAGAATGCCTCGCAATCCTGCCGAGCTTGGCCCACGATTACAAACAGGGGTCGGCAGGGCGAGAACCAAGTTTACCCCGAGCAGTTTATATACTTTTCGGGGCTTGCCCCGATATTCTCGTCGGGGCTTGCCCCGCCAGCCGGAGGCGTGGACAAGCGGTTCTGGAGAGAGGGAATGGGAAGAAGCATACTAATAAAAACACTCAAACAACGCCAGGCAATTACATCTTTCTCTATCCATGTTTAATTTCAATCACATCGCCGTCTTGCGCCACATATTCTTTGCCTTCGGTTCTTATCCATCCTTTTGCTGTTGCCTGCGCATATCCGCCCGCCTCCAGCAACTTATCCCAGGGAATCACCATGGCGCGGATAAACTTTTGTTCAAAATCGCTGTGTATGGCGCCTCCCGCCTGCGGAGCAAAAGACCCCCGCCTTATGGTCCATGCCCTTGTTTCATCTTCGCCCGTTGTAAAAAATGTCATCAAATCCAAAACCTCGTAGGCCTTGCGTATGAGCAAGGGCAGTTTTGATTCAAAGCCCAGGTCTTTCAATTCTCCATGGGAAAGCCCTCCCAAATCCGCCTCTTCTTTTATGTTCATTACAACAAAAGGGGCGCCCGACTCTTGTAATTTCCTTGCCAACTCTGGAGGAACCTGACTCTCCTCGCCGTTCAACAAATACAAAATGGGCTTTGCGGTAAGCAACTGCAAATGCCTTACCGACTCCTCCTCTTTGGGTCTTGCATTAAAATATTCTCTTGCAAGCATGCCGGCAGAAAGCGCGGTTTTTACTCCCAAAAGCGCCGCCTGTTCGGCTATCGCTTCTTTCTTTTGGCTTTTTGCCTCCCTTTCAACGCTTTCCAACCGCTTTTCAACGGTTTCCAAATCCTTTAAGAGAAGCTCGATAAGAATAGTGTCCATGTCCCGCAGGGGATCCACGGAATTTTCCACATGAATAATATCTTTGTTTTCAAATAAACGAATCACCTGGCAAATGGCATCCACCTCGCGGATATTGGCAAGAAACTGATTTCCCAGTCCCTCTCCTTTGTTTGCCCCGCGCACCAAGCCCGCTATATCCACGAACTCAACGACCGCTCCTATGGTTTTTGCGGAATGAAAAAACTCCGAGAGTTTCCCCGCTCTCTCATCCGGAACCTGCACCACCCCCACATTGGGGTCTATGGTGCAAAACGGATAATTTGCCACATCCACCTGCTTTTTTGTTAACGCCTGAAACAAGGTGGACTTCCCCACATTTGGCAGGCCCACAATTCCAATGGACAATTTCATAACAAAAACAGTGTATCATACATCCCAAAATCAGTTAAGAACCGGCGGAAGATTCGTTGACGGCCGAGGTCCCCTGGAATTCCGCCAAGGAAACCTCCTGTATCTCAACCACCCAGAAAAAAGCGGGCTTAACGACTTTCAAGGGGAGGAAGAGATACTGGAAAACAATATCCGGGTTGGGTCTCACTGGTACAAAGGCCGCCTGCTCATTCCGGCAACATCTCGCAATTGATGTTTCTCTCCAACGCCCCAAGTCAATCTTGGGATTTTTTCTTTTCCTTAGCCAAGTTTAAAATTATCCTTATGTCATATCTTTCAATGCGGCCGCATAAATAGTTGTGACACATGAAACTTATCCGGCGCATAAACTTAGTATAAACTTAGTTAAACTAAGTTTATCAGACTTGGTTTAGTAGCAAGAAGCCGTAATCTCTCGCGTATTCATCTACTTCCGTTTTTATTGCAACAAAGAAAACGCCCCGCATCCATTCTTCGCTTGCGACGAAAGACGAATGTGGGGCTGTAGACTCTAGGATCAAGTCTCAAGGATCAAAAAGATCCAAGATACAAAATCAAAGAGCTACTTGCGGAGGCCAGCGAACCACCAGCCACCATACCAGCCGCTAACGCCCCGAAAGACAGTCACGCCGCGCTCGCCAAGCCGGCGGCCGAAGGTGGCATGAAACCAGTTTCCGTCGGCATCCTTCCATTGAGTGCCGTTGGGATGCTCGTCGGCGAAAGCGGGGTCATCGGCGTTGGCCTGGGCGAGCTTGTACGGATCCACCGGATTCAAGCCGTGGCACTTGAACTCCTTGCCCAGATCCTCATTGCTGATGTGACCACCACGATCCGAGAGGTCAACCTGGAAGAAATAGATGTCTCCCTCGTCTTCCTCGCCGCGAGGCATAGAGGCAACCGCGGACCTGTCTTTGCACTGCCTGCGACCAGTAGCATTGAGAACCTGCTGCGGTGTACGGGTACGATCCACCTTCACATGGCGGACGGTCATACTGCTGACCACCTCCACGAGCCTGCGAAACGGCTCCAGCAGTTTCATGCCGAGGTTCTCGAACCCCAGTGCTTGCTGGGCCGCATCGGAGCCGAATTCACCCCGATGCTTGCGCACCGCCGCACGGAACTTGTCGACCAGATTTTCAATCTGGCCATCAGTCATGGGTTGTGTTGATGCGGTCACGGGCTTTGCCATGGCGTCATCCTCCTTGCTAGGTACTTCGGCGGCATACAAAATTTACCGCCTTAGAATTATATACAACATGACTACTTAAGAAAGTCAAGCTTTATCGGTAATGTGCACACACATATGGCGGCTTCTCCTACAATGGAGAAATGAGCATACATATGACTAAAACAATCAAAGAGGAGAAGCTAAAATGGGTACTGCCAATAGCCAGAAAAGAAGTGAGGTTAATTGATGCGTCTAAGGTTTGTCCGCATGGCAAGCGTAGTTTGGAGCGCTGGTTAGCAATCTACAAAGCAAAAGGAGAAGCCGGCTTGGAGCCTAAGTCAACTGAACCTAAGACCCAGAACGAAGAAACCCCAATCTGGATCAAAGAAAGAGCTGTGAAACTTAGTCTGCCTTAGTTATCCACACATTATGCAGACTAAGGATTACCCGACGAATTATCGGTATGTCGCATCTTTTCATGCGGCCGCATAAATAGTTATGACAAATAAAACATAACCGGCACAAAAACTTAACCGAGCTAAGGTTGGTTTCGAGCTAAGGTTGGTTTTGAATAACCTAAATGAACTAAGTTATTTTATTCTATCTAAAATTGCTACTTATTCCCAATATACACAACTTCAAAAAGAATTTTATCGGGCGACTCAAACATTACCTGGTAATATGTTTCAGCGATGATTTCATTTTGCAAGCATCACATAGAGAATTATCAACGCGAATAATGGATACGCAAATAGAAGTTGGGGTCTTATGCAGTATAAAGGATTCTCTTTGGGATTTCTGGTCTTTGCATACTGATAAAAATGGCCCAGTTCTTGAGCTACTCCCCCGGCAAGCACAAAGAAGATGCTCTTCTCTAAAATACCAATGCCAATCAAGACAAATCCCGCTATATGGAATAACTTGTTTGCCATTCCGCCATGACACTCAACAAATTGGATAAAGTATTTTTTAAATGCTTTGAGCATATTCATAATCTTTAAAACAATCTAACCGAGTTTTGACGGCCAAGTTACAATATCAAATCATGCAGAGGAAAATCTTCGCGCGCTTTTAAATCCTCGTATGTATTTTGATTAAGCACGAAAAACGAATGATCTTTAAAATCATAGGATTCGCTTCCAAAGTTTTTTACCACGGCTCCTGCTTCTTTCGCCAAAAACGCGCCGGGAGCAAAATCCCAATCCTTTCCCCATGGATCAATAGCAATTCTGCCTTCCAACTTTCCTTGAGCTATCATGGCAAACTCAAACCCGCAATCAATCGTTTGGACAATAACCGAATTCGCTTGTAGCCAAACAAACGATCTTAAAGCTCTTTCGTGCTTTAGATCAGCTTCAACTCCCACATACGCGTCTCGCAATCCTCGATTGCTGACATATATCCGCTCTCCTTCTTTCCAGGCGCCTTTATTCTTTTCTGCCCAGTACATCTCGTTTCTCATAAAATCATAAATCGCAGAAAAGACAACACTCCCGTTCTCAACCAACGCAAGCATAGTTGTACAGAAAGGCAAACCCCGTACAAAATGCGAAGTCCCGTCAATGGGATCTAACAGCCAAAAACGCTCCAGATTGTTTTGGCCGCCGGTCTCTTCTCCGCAAAATCCGGCGGATGAGTCAACTTTTAAGAGTTCTCTGGAAATATACCTTTCTGTCGCGATATCAAGATCGGTCACATCATCTGAAGCGTCTCCTTTTTTCCTTCGCACGGTTTTAACATTCCCAAACGCTTTGCGTAAAGGCACTCCTGCTTTGCGAAGAATTCCAAAAACTTGTTCTTTTTGCATTGTATTCACAATGATAACATTAGTTTAACTAAATCATCCCCAATCTGTGCAAGTCCGACTTGCACAGATTCTTGCACAAATCATACCGCAAAACTTAGTCTGCCTTAGTTATCCACAGCTTAAGCAGACTAAGGATTACCCAATAACGGTGCCGGAGAAGGGTTCCTGGCAAATTGCTTTGCGAAAGTTTGTGAGATCGGTTCCGCAGACGATCTTAACTGTAACCTTTTCTTTCTGCGCAAGACGGGAAGCAACGGGATCAAAGGGAGTTCCGAGACCGGGAGTCCATTTGGCGGGTATCAATCTTCTGTACTCTTTCCACGAAATCTCCGTAATCGCTTTGGCATCTTTAAACGCACTCGGATCTTTATCATACACAAACTCAATATTGCTGGCGTTTACCGCCGACTTCGCGCCAAACATCTTTGCCAAAGCGACTGCCTCGTAATCGCTGGACTGGCCGGGCTTCCACCCGCACGCCAGAAACAGCTTTTTCTTTGAGGAACGCAGAGCGCGCAATTCTTTTACAGAGGGCTCGCCATCTATAACCCAACCATATGCCAAAGCCCCAAACAGGGCCTTCAGCGCAAAAGCATTAAGCCGCGTTGCTTGAATACCAATCCAATCCAGATCGTCTTTCGTAACATCAGAAAATACTGACGCATCTTTTTGATACGCCCTGCTTGTTTTTCCCCCGCCAGCCACAATAACAAACCTTGCGCCTTTTTTTATTTCAGACACAATCATATCTTTAAACGCTTTCAAAAAGGCGACATTCAATCCCCCCTCGTCAGAAATACGCGGCACAATAACGGAACCCCCCAGAGAAATAACAACGGTTTCTTGTTTCATTTGATTACAGAGTTACGAAATTAACTTATGTTCATCCTTAACCCCGTTAAGGTGTGGATAACTTAACGGGGTTAAGGATGAAATTCATGGCTTATACCCGCAAGTTCCGATCGGATCGTATGCTTTTTTGCAAAGCGCAGTACTTACACGCCTTATCTTTGCACATTGTATCCCAAAACGAGAGAGACAAAATTTCTTCGCTCGTTTTTTTAATCAACTCCAGCAGGGCTTTAGCTTCCGGATTTTCCAAAGAAAACTTTTCTTTCTTGTATATCCCCCTTTCATTCGGCTCAATAAAATCAATCTCGCCCGATCTCACAGTATACTTTCCATCCCAGTATTTGTCCAAGAGAATCTTGTAAAACACCAATTGACGCTTATAGTCCCCGGAAGACGCCTTGGTCTTCCCTTCTATATGGTTGCGAGACAGCGGAGTCCTGGTTTTGTAGTCAACCGCATTCACCTCGCCCGCCGATACTATTTCTATCTTATCCACGCTTCCGGTAAGCCGAAGATTTGGAGCGACTACGGCCTCCACAACCTTAAATTCGTTAAAAATGTTCTTCTCCCAGGTATCCGAATAAAAATCGTAATACCCCGCCAAAGCTTTTTTCCCTTTTGCCAAAACCCTCCCGTATTCTTCTGTTGTCATCATCTGGCGGGAGAGTTCCTGTTCAAACGCCACAATGAGCGAGCTTTTGCTTGCGCCTTGCTTTCTGAATTCGTCAAAAAAAATCTTCAGAGCCGCGTGCGCCGCAGTGCCGTATCTTTGCAAAACCGTCTGCACGCTCGGTATGCGCACCAAGTTCATGTAAAAATACCTCCACGGACAAGACAAATAATTATTAAGAGCGGTAACTGAAAATCCCTTCTCTAAAAACAGCTGGTTTAGAAACTCCTTTTCTTTCAGCGAGGGCCCCGGATGTGGAGCATGCGCGAGAAAAAAACTCATCGCGCTTGCCGGGCCAATTCCTGATTTCTCACCTGCCGCAGACAGACCCTCCGCGCGATCCGTCAGCGCGGAATCCAACTCTTGCAAAAACCGCGAAGGCAACTGCTCCCTGCCTTCTTCATTCTCTTTGGAGTATGTTATGGATAATTCTTTTTTTGCCCGGGTGAGAGCCACATATAACAGTTTTCTCTCTTCCTCGTCTTCTTGTGTTTTTCCGTCCGGCATCGCGCTTTCCGGCAAATGAAATGAACGATGCGTCCTTCTCCCTCCCCATTTGCCTTGAACCGCCCGCGCGACATATACAAAAGAAAACTCCCTGCCTTTCGCCCTATGAACGGTAAGCACGCGTACGCCTTTGCGCGCAGAAACGCTCCCTTTTTTTAAGGAGATGCCGCGGTCTTTCAGCACCGGCAAATATGAAAGAAAATCAGACAACAGATACTGTTTTTTCTCCCCAAGCAAGGCGCGGATATTTTGAAACAACCTCCGCGTTTTCTCCATTTTTTCTTCTTCCTGTCCTTCTTTCTTTAAAAGATACGCCAGAAATCCCGTTTCTCTCGCTGTTTCTTCCAGTATATCCAAGAGCGAAGCGAACGAACTTTTTTGAGCTAAACGCAAAAGCGTTTCGTATATATCCGGAGCCGCCCGGCGAAACTCCGCGAACGCGCTTATCCCCTTCTTTCTTGCGCGAGAAAAAATGGAGTACACGGCCAGCAGATCCACTCCCAAAAAGTCAACATGCAAAACCGGAACCAGCAGTTCTTCGTTCCCGAAATCCCCAAACAATTCAAGAATAGAAAGAAACTTTTTGATATCCTCGTCCTCCAAAAGATCCTCGTCGCTTTCCAATACAAAAGGAATGCCCGTCTTTTGCAAAGCCGTGGCAACCTGCTTTGCGTCTTTGTTCTCCCTCACCAGCACGGCAATTTCACTTGGCTCAACGCCCGCGTCAATCTTCTTTTTTATTGCTCGCGCGAGAAAAAGCAGTTCCTCCTCCGGATTTTCAAACGCCCAAATTTTGATTTTATTTTTTTCCGCCTGATTTTGCGCCTCAAGAGTCCCCGGCTTTTCTCCCATAAGAGAAGAGGCAATATCAAGCACATTCTGATGAGATCTGTAATTTTTTCTTAAAAAAACGGTTTTTGCTTTTGGATACTTTTTGCGAAAATACCTGAAATTTTCAAGAGACGCGCCCTGAAACCTGAAAATCGCCTGCTTTTCATCCCCCACGATAAAAAGATTGGGCGAATCGTGATATGAGCACAGCATCTCCAGTACCTTATTCTGCCCGTTGTTCACATCCTGATGCTCGTCTGCCAGCACATAATGGTATGTCTCTTGCAAAGACCGCAATAACTCCTCGTTGCGGTTAAGCTCCTCCACCACCTTGAGAATCATGTCGTCATAATCATAAAACCCCCTTTCTTTCAAAGATACTTCATAGAGTTTATAGAATAAGGCGAGTTCCCTGTTTTGTTCAATCCGGCGTTCCAAATCTTTATACTTGGTTCCGGGCGCGCTCTCGCTCGCCAGATCCTCGGCTTCTTTCTCAACCAATACGGAAAATTCCTTTTCCCCGATGCCCTCTCGCTTCAAATCGCTCACCGCGGAAAGCAAGGGACCAATATAATACGAGGGATTTCCGAGAGGACGCAATACGGCAAAACCCTTTTCAAGAACGCCCTCCGCCACGCGCCACCTGTCCGCGTCTCCCACGGGAATTGATCCAAGCACATCTGCAAAATCCTCGGGATGGCTTTTGATAACTTCATTGCAAAACCCGTGAAAAGTAAAAATAGCCAAGCGATACGCGGCAGGCCCTATCACATCCAACAGCCGCCTTCTCATTTCAGAAGCGGCGCCTTCGGTAAAGGTTAGGGCAAGAATGTTCTCCGGGTCCGTGTCTGTTTCTTTGAGTATGTTCGCGATCCTCAAAGCAAGCACATGGGTTTTGCCGGTGCCCGGACCCGCCACCACCATAACCGGACCCTCAATGGCATCCACCGCTTCTTTTTGCTCGGGATTCAGTTTCCCGTAGAGTTCGTCAAACTTCATTCCGCGCTCTTTGCGCCCGAGAATTTAAGCAGTTCGTCCTGAACCGCCTTTCTGTACACGCAAAAATCGCAATCAGACGAAGCAGGCGGAAGTTTTTCAGAATCCAGGCATTCTTTTATCTCCATAAGTTTTCCCTCCACCCAAGAATCGTCTCCCTCGTACGGGATAACCTTTACTTCAAATTCCAGCTTTGAATCAAACGCTTTCGCGTCTGTTTTTCCGTTTACATATACAAAATACCCCACTGAAGAAACCGCGAAGCCGTCTTTTTGACGGCGCAAAAGCCACTGATACATTTCTATCTGATTTTTGTATCCCTTCTGCCATTCCGCGTCTATGCTAACCTCGCCGTTCTTTGCGGTTGCTTTATAGTCCACCACATGCAACTCCCCTTTGGAATTTTTCCAAATGTCATCCACGGCTCCCGTTACCAAAAACCCGCTTGCCTCATGGAAATACTGCATACCCTCCAGCGTTTCTCTCCATGTATCCATCATGGGATGCTCAAAAGGCACCGCGTCAATGCCGTACTGCGAAAACAAAGGATGCGCGGATTGTTCCGCCCTGTGAATGTTGAATTCTTTTTTTAACAGCGCGTCCACCGCGGAGTTTAAGGTAAACGGATACCCGGGCGGCTGATCCACTCCCAATCTCCTGTCTATGTAAAAACAGCGGGGGCATTTCAAAAAGTTTTCAATGCGGGACCGCGAAAGCCGAAACTGGCCCTTCGCGTTGGGTTCATAGAGATTTCTGCCCCGTTTTCCTGAATAATATTGAGACATAGGAGGGAGTTTTTAGTATGTGGTTTTTAGTTTTTAGTATCTGCCGTACTGATTACTATCGGTCCCTGCGACACTTCCACTATACTATCTCAAAAAGCAGACAACAAGTATGTCTCTTTTAAGCGCAGAATTTTTGAAGCCGAGGATAAGACGCGAGAACGGAATTGTTCGTCCTCTCCCGCCTTTTTCGTTACGCCCCCAACAAACGCGGCCATGGTATTTGTATCGGGATACCCCGCCGCGAGCAAAAAATCCGCGCCCGCGTCAACAGCAAAAACCCCGATCTCTGAAACAGGATACACAGCTACCATGGACCTGCTTAACAAATCGTCAGACATAACCAGAGTATCTTCGCCAAATTCCCTGCGCAAAAATGAAATGCCTTCCTGTGAAAACGGAAAAGGCACGCCCCCAAGCTCTTCATATATGACATGAGAAACCATGAGAACGCGGGGCGACATGTCCAAAAACACCCGGCGAAACAGCGAAATATCTGGAACAGTTGCTTTTTTCGGCATCACGCCTCCTTCGGGATTAAAAGCAATGCCGTCGTATCCCGGAAAATGCTTGGCAACCGCCAGCACCCCCTCTTCTTCGTGCCCTCTCATGTATTCCACGGCAAGCAGGGCGGCCGAATTGCTGTCTCTCTGAAACGACCTGGGATAGATAAAATCAATATCTCTGTTGCCGTCCAGCACGGGAGACAGGTTCATGGTAATGCCAAGTTCTTTTAACGCGCGCGCCCTTTGTTTTCCCACGGCATACGCGTGCTCCGGATTCTGAAATTCCACAGGCGCGGTATCGTCTTGCCACCAAAGCCGCGAAACCACTCCTCCCTCCTGATCTACCGCTACAAATAAAGGAATCGGGGAAATGGCTTGCAAATCGGCCACAAGCAATTCCACCTGCTCTCTGCTCTCAATGTTTCTTGTCAGCAACAACACGCCTCCGGGCTTAAACTTTTTTATCGCGAGAGAAAGCTCGGGAGACATTGTTTTGCCTTCAAAACCAAGAATAAGCAGTTGGCCAACCTGCTCCTCTAAAGACAAAGTACGCGCGATATTCTCCTCGCCCCGCGCATCAAGAGAAACAACGGGAACCAGTATAGCCGTGTCCGCCGGCAAAAAAGGCCTTGAGAGCAAAACAAAAAACAGAAGCGGGCCGATATACAAAAGCGCGCGCACAGCTATACTAAAAAAAAGACGCGGCATTTTTCACGAAAGCAGGTTTAATCCCGTGTTTTCGTCATATACCCTATTCATCTTACCCGAAAACTCGCGTAAAATAATCTCGCACGCGCCGGAAACCACCAGCCGCCTCACATGCCCCGCCTTTACCGCCATCTTCCTGTTAGAGAACACCCCGTGGCAATGCAAAACAATATCATTGTCCAGCGTTGAAACATTCCCAGAAAGAGAGGCGATCTCCACATCTTCTTTGAGTATTGCCCACTCAAATTCTTTAGTTTCTAAATTATACCACGCGAACTCCACCTCTCCTGCCGCCCCAATCATCTGAAACCAGCCCGCCGCAATCTTTTGTTCCGCGCAAAATTGCTTAAGTTCTCGCAAAGCATCCTCGCCCCGTTCGCAAACTATGATATGGGTATCTTGATCTCCTAAAATATGCTTCATGGATTTCCATATCCAAGCAATCGCTCCCCCAAACCTTTCGCGTATAATAACTCAATATCGCCCGCGGTCAGTGCCTGACGGTACACAGATATCTCGTCTAGCATACCATCAAAACGCCATGCGCCAAGGGTTAGTATGCCTATTTTAAAGGTGCTAGCATAATTTATATCTCCTCCGCAATTCACACAACTAAGATCGGCATTGGCCTCCGCCTTGCCATCAACATATAACACGGCGTTGCCATCGCGATCGGCTACCCCTGCGATATGATGCCACTTTTTCTTACTCAAAACTGTAGTACCCGTAAGAACGGGGCCACAATTAGACGGATCCTTGCAATGCTTCACATAAAAAACCGCTTTTTCTGCTCCGGATGCGCCTGCCCATCCAAGCAAATATCCCTTTACATTTCCTCCGGCATCACCCTTAAAGACAAAAACATTCGCGCCTTGTCCCGTATAGATATCCGGATACACCCACGCAGAAATGGTGAAATCCGTAGAAGTGCCAAAATTAAGGACCGAGGTTGTGCTATTACTACCAGGAACTTCCAAATATTCCCCAGTATCAAACTCCAAACATTTCCCAAAACCCAAGCCGCATTCTGCTTCGGTTTTACCGGCAAGAGTACCATTCCAAGTCGCATTATGACCATACCCTGAAGAATCCTGCGATGGACTGCTGGAATCTTCAAAGTGCCATATTCCAACCGCCTCCGCTCCCAAAGCATGGTATATTTGGGAAGCAAATGCCTGAAGTTTGGCCAAACGAGCTTTCTCCCGCACACCGCCAAAACTCACCAGCGCAATAGAAGCCAGCATGCCGATAACGGCAACCACAACCAAAAGCTCAATGAGGGTGAACCCCGCGCCGTTTCTCATGTTTAATTTGCAATTGCTCATCTTCATTGAATTTTCAAACTGCTTAGTAGGGACTGTCCCCTACTAAGCTCCTCCTCGAATGCCGGTGTATGGCGTTCAAGCCCTTGGACATATAATAATTCAACATCGCCCGCGGTCAGCGTTTGCGTAAAAATCATCACATCGTCAACCCACGCGTTCAACATTCTCCCCGCTCCTGTAGAGTTCCCACTCCCTCCAATCTTTACACTCCATCCTGTTGCATTTAAAGGAGGGAGGCCCGATCCAACAGTCCTAATACTTGAAACAGCAGTTAGCGTTTCGCTGACGAGTTTGCCGTCCACATAAAGACGCAAGAATGCGCCTGGCTTAAAAATTCCAGCAATATGATGCCATTTGTTATCATTAATCGCGAACGAAACCGGAGCCAGAACAGACACAAAAGTAGTAGCGGGAGAAGGCGGCAAAATACCAAAAAACGGACGGCCTACGGTACCTATTGAATAACCTGGGATAGGAGTTACCCCAAAAAGGTATGCAACTTTATTCGTCTCGTCCCCCTCCCTCCGAACCAGTATGCCTCCAAGAATATCCGTGCTCGGTATATTCACCCAGCCGGCAATCGTGAGGTCTTTAGCAATCTTTAACTGATTTGGATCTCCAAAACTCACCCAATACGAACCCGCAAGATTCAAACATGCTCCCAAATTAAGACCGCACTCGCTTGCTGACTTCCAAGCCGCTAAATTAGAAAGCGTGCCCATAAGGCCGTAACCGGAAGAATCAGTAACAGAAGTGCCGGATTGACTGTCTTCAAAGCGCCATACTCCAACCGCCTCTGAACCCAAAGAATGATACACCGAGGAGGCAAATGATAATATCTGACCCAAACGAGCTTTTTCCCGCACACCGCCAAAACTCACCAGCACAATAGAAGCCAGCATGCCGATAACGGCAATCACAACCAAAAGCTCAACAAGAGTAAACCCTTTGCCGTTTCTAATTTTCAATTTACAATTTCTAATTTTCATTGAATTTTCAAACTGCTTAGTAGGGACTGTCCCTACTAAGCAAGGGGATGATCATGGCAATCATGCTTTCTCGCACTGCAATACTGCCTCCCGTATTCAATAAGGCGATATGTAACATCAAACCATTCATTCTTTGGCAACAACTCCATCAAATCCTTTTCAATTTTCACCGGGTCTGAATTATCCGTAAGACCGAATTTTCTCGCCAACCGTTTTACATGGGTATCCACGGCTATCCCCTCCACTATACCATACGCGTTTCCGAGCACTACATTAGCCGTTTTTCTGGCAACGCCGGGCAAAGTAAGAATCTCCGCCATGGTATTTGGCACTTTCCCGCCAAACTTTTCTTTCACAATCTTAGCTGACCGCAAAATATGCTTTGCCTTGTTCCTAAAAAATCCGGTCTGCCGTATATCTTGCTCAAATTCCCGCGGGTTGGCATTGACATAGTCGTCTAATGTCCTGTATTTTTTAAATAGGCGTCCCGTTACCTCGTTCACTTTTTTGTCCGTGCACTGGGCCGAAAGTATCACGGCCGCAAGAAGCTCCCAGTTGTTGTTATATTTGAGAGCTATCTTTGCCGTGGGAAACAATTCTTTGAGTTTCTTTACAATCTGCCCCGCCCGTTCCTTTCGTTCGTTGTCATGCAATACCATGCCACTAAGGAGCAAACTCAATTGATTCAATTTGCAAATTTCTAACCGGATCCGAGGGAGCAATATCAGACGGAACAATTCCTCCCCTTCTGTTCTGCTTATTTTCTGTATTCTTCTGAATACGCTCCACCGCGTTTCTGCCCGCGACCTCGGCGGCGCGCGCCTGGCCAAACGCCTCTTTCAACGCACCCTTAAGAAGTGCGTCTTTTGCTTTTTGCAAATGCTCGCGCCCCCGAACAACAAGCTGACGCGCGCCTTCTTGAGAAGTACCCGCCGCATTACTATTCATAACGCCCTCGGCCTCATCCAATAATTTTCCAACGCGTTCTATCTGTCTTTCCAGTTCTGCTTTCATCAAATCCGGGCTTATTGCCGCAGAATTCTCTATCGCCTCGCCCGCTTTCCCAAGTGCTTCGCCCGCATCTTTACCAGATACCGCCCGCAATTCTTCAAGAACCGCGGCGCGCTTCAATGTCGCTCCGGGAACATTTCTTACAATCGCCTCCAAGCGATCCGGACGCTCTCTTGCCACCTCCTCAATGCGCAAACGAGCTTCCTCTTTCAATTCCTGGCGAACCTGGGTAATATGCTCTTTTGCCTTTTGAGGCAAAACACTAAAAATATCGTCCAGTGCCTCAATAGAACCCAACTCGCCCAATTCGCCCTTGTCTGTTTTTTCCAGCGACATCTTAAACCTCTTGGCGAATTTTTCCGGATCGTCTTTTTCCGCCACCTTGCCAACCAGTAAACGAACGCGCTCTTTTGTCTGGTCAATCTTATCTTTCAACGCTTGCGTTTCTATATGGCGATCCGCAATCTCACGCAATAATTTCTCATGGACAACCGTTTTATCCGAAATCTTTGTGAGCAATTCATCCACCCTGGGGTTTTCCGATGTTTCAGAGAGCTTTTCCAAACGGGCTTTCAATGCTTCCTGGGCTTTCTCATAGTTTGCCAGCGCTTTTTCTATGCCCGCGCCGTTCCGGGGATTCTTTTCTTCAACCAGCCGCAGTTCCGCGGCTTTCTCGTTGGAAATTTTTAACTGCAACTCCGCCTTGGCAACCTTGCTAAACGCAAACAACCCGCGAATCCCCCTGCCAACCTCTTTAAGGAAATACAAAGGAGAAGTAGGCAGAATGGCAGGGTCGGCAACCTCTAAATCACTGCCAGTCACTGTCTGCGTACCGGAAGACGCAACCGCCTCGTCTTCCGTGCTATCGCCAACAACATCTTCGGCAAACACCGGTGTGGCGAACCCAAACAATATCCCGCAAAAAACCAATATACTTGCTGTCTGTTGCATATATTAACGCGTTTAAATAATTAACGAATGTCCTCTGGTTGCATTCTGCTCCATTCAGGGGGAAGAATCCTGGAAAAACACACCCTGCCTATCCCATGATCCCATATTTGTTCAGAAAACGGCTTCGCCGGTACTGCCATTCTACCCTGCCCCGAAACCTGCGCAGGAAACGCCTCGGCGGAAAACACGGCGCACAATTCATACTCCGCTATAGACACCGCCCGATACTCATAGCTTTCCCCCGTAACCGGATCGGTAGCGGAGTTTATATACACGCCCGATTCCCCTTTCAGCGTATTCAAATCCTTAGGCAGTGCCTTATACCTGTCCGCGTAATATTCCACCGCGTACGCGATCTGTTGTAAATCGGAAACCCTTCTTTGATCCAACTGAATAAGGCGGTTGGCCGCTGGAGACCCGGACAAAAAAATCCCGTACGCGACCGAGCCCGCGACGAACGCAATCACAAGATATACAAATACGGAAGAAGAAAAGAATCGTTTCATTTGTCTTTTTCCTCTTTTTGCAAATCAGACAGATAGAAGCCGAATATGGCTCCTGCAATTCCAAACACGGTCAACGCTTTAAGCAAAAAGCGGATTGTCAGCTCCCCGCCAAGCAAACCGGAAAGAACCGCGATTGAATCGCCGATAAGAACGCCGGCCGCAATCACCAGTGTCGCGTAGGTGAGCCACTTTCTCATGCGAGAATCCTTGCGCTCCGGATCTTCTTTCGCGCCTTTCTTTACAGACCGGGTGATCAAAAAGAATATGGGAAAAGCGATGATAAGAGACGCAATGGCGTACCGGGGAACATCAAACGCGCCGTATTGATACTGGAGAACATCCGGAAACCACCGGTTAATAAACGAGAACAGTAAAGAGCCGAAACTGTATGCTGAAACATACAGGGTAATAAAAGACACCAAATACAAAAACGCTTCGCGCGCCGCGAGATACGGCCGGGGCCTCGGAACCGGCACGGGAAAATCAATATCGGCAAAAAAAGACATTGCCTTGTTCACGGCTCCCTCTTGCCAGCCCGCAAAAACCAAGGCATCGGCAATGGAAGACCGGCTCTTGCCTTTCTCCAATGCCTCTTTTATGAATGAATGTAATTCTGAATTCATATATCGCGCGTTATTTAATCAATGAAACTCCGAATAACCCCAAAAACGCGTCAATGACAGACCCGCCCGCGGGAAATTCTTGAGATGGGGCGCGACGATCTTCTGATTCTTGCGATTCTTGCAACTGTTGAATATGCTGAAACTGCTCTTGAAGTTGTACTTCCATCTGCATGCGGCGCGTTTCCTCCTCCATAATTCGTTGCCGCAACTCCATGGTGGTCTCCATCTCTTCTCTGCGCAGGATATCTTCGGGAGAAACTTGAATGCCCTCATCTGAAAATTCAAGAGAACCTTCTCTAAAGTCATCTCGGCTCTGTTCTTGAAAAGGCAAACGATCAGATTCTCTCTCGGGGAAGCATTCCTCGGCAAGACGGCGCTCTTGCTCTGGAGTGGGGGGTACGGATCTGTCGCGCGAAGGCCCCAAAATCCTCTCTAAACACGCGCCCTCGCCAGAATTTTGCCCAAAGGGCTCCCCGCCGGCAACATCATTCCCGCCAGCTCCAATATCCCCTTCCCTGCGGTCAGGCAAAAATTCCTCAAAGCAACGGCGCATCTCTTCTCCAAGGTCCGGATTCGGCAAAAATGTCCCTGCCCGTATTTTATCCAGCACATCCTGTCCAATCCGGTCCCCCAAGCATTGAGCGACTTCGGGCGGAGCCATGGCAATGCCTTCTTTAAACTTCCCAATCCCTTCTTTCATATTCTCAAGCTCTTCCTCCGGTATGAGCCCATGCTCTTTCGCGAATTCAAAACATACGCTTTGATTCTCCGGATTATTGCACAGCGCGTCGCACTGTTCTTTTCCTCTGCATCCGCCCGGCCCTTTTCCTCCGGTCTTTTTAAACATGCTTACCTCCTCTTTCGTCATAAATCCCGCCTCAACAAAGAACAGCGCGCATTCTTCTCTGTGCTCATCTTGTGAACAGTACGCCTCGCACGCTTCTCTGCCTCTCTGGCAATCGCCGGGCATTTTTCCTGCTTTCATTAACGGCAAAATTCTTCTGGCTTCCGCCTCTTCTTCGGGAAGAATGAAACCTGCGGCCACCCCGAAATTCAAACATTCCTCCATATGGGAAGAATCGGCGCAATACGCCTCGCATGCCTTCTTCCCCTGGCAATTCCCGGGCAGAAACGCCCCCGACTCCAGCGCTTTCAGCACCTGCTTTGCCTCCCGCAATTCCTCCTCATCCATAAAACCCGCTTTCTCCGCAAATACCACGCATTCTTTCATGTGCCCCGAATTCTCGCAGTACAATTCGCACTGATCCTTGGTGGCGCATCCTCCGGGAAGCCGCGCGCCTTCTCGTAAAGCGCGGGAAATCTTTTTCGCGTCTTCCAGGTCTTTTGACTCCATAAACCCGTGCTTTTCAGCGAACGCAAGACATTCGTCAATATGCGAAACAGCAGAACAATACGCCTCGCATTCTTTTTCCGTTCCGCAATCCCCGGGACCCACCGCGCCCGCTTCCTGAAATTTTTTCGCTTTTGCTATGTCCTCAACGGAAAGAAGATTATGAACTTCCGCGAACGCCAAACACGCGGCAAGATGTTCCGGGGCATTACAGTATGTCTCGCACTCTTTCTCATTCGCACAGTTTCCCAAATTTTCAACCGGATACGAAATATCGTCCTTATTCTCCCCGAATACCGTGCCGCCCGCAAGAAAAATTCCTAAAGCGACGCACATCAATAAAAAAATTCTCATACTCTTATTCAAAAGGGTTCTTATATCCTCCTTCAAAGGGGTTCACCCCATCTAATGGGTTAACCCGTATCTTTTCCAGAGGATTGATCTCCGGGACCTTTTCCGCCGGATTCGCGGTTTTTCCGTAAAGTTCGCTTCCAAGCCCTCCCTGCTCTTCTTCTAAAAGAACGGGAGTGATTTCGTCGCCGCCGCGTTTTAAAAAAATCGCGTAATAAGCAAATCCCGCGACAGCCGCCAAGAAGCAAAAAACAATTCCCAAAAACAATGCCTTGTTCATTTTTTTATTCTACCTCCATGCCCAACAATACGCAAAGAACCGTTTTCCACGCGACTACCGCGCCATGCGGCGCTTGAACTCTTCAACCATGGGAACCTGCTCGGGTTCCGTGCCATAAATTTCAGACAGCCGCAAGGCAACCCAATCCGCGGTTATCAAAGAAGAAAACGCCCGGTCCAAAAATGCCCCTCCTTCCAGCGGAACTTCCAAAACCTGAAATCCGCGATCTTCATACATCTGCATGGTAATGCTCATCCGCTTTTGAATCCTTATATCGTCTTTATCGTCCGTTAAAAAAATAAAACAGAACTTTTCAGATAAAACTTTGGTGCCAGCCATAATATCAAACCCGGTCATTTCATTATGGTTTGCTTCCGGTATCTCACTGCAAAACGCGGGAATCTTAGCTCCCTCGTTGCACCTAATCTTCCATGAAAAAGCAAAAGGATAGTTTTGACCGGAAGCGTAAAAAATCGGGGTTTTTCCGGCAATTTGTTCGGCAATTTCCATTCCTTTTCGCTCCAACGCTTCAGGCCGCAACATATCGGCAATCTTTTGAGCTTCTTTCAACATATCTTCTTTGCCTAAAATCTTCAGCAAAGCAAGAAGACAAAATCCCAAAGCCGCTCTTGGCTGAATCCCCGTGTCCGGAACGCGAGCGTACGGCGCCGATTCTTTTTTCGCCAGCTCCAACAGCGCGCCGCCTTTCGCGATAACGGCCACGGCAAGATTTTTTTCTTTGGCTTTGAGAAACGCGCTGACCGCCTCCTCGGTGTTTCCGGAATATGAAGCCACGACAATCAAACTCGCGGACAATACGCTCTCTGGAATACCGCGCAGGTCATACTCTTTATGAACAATAATATCTAACGAAGGATCCCACGCGGAAAGAAAATCAGCGGCCAAATGAGATCCGCCCATTCCGCACACGACCGCGATTTCTTTGCGTTCCAAATTCCCCTCGTTCTCAATCCGGGGATTCCATTGTAACTGCTCCGGAAAATTCAGAATGACATCTCGCATCATACGCGTTCCAAAACCGCGATGATATTCTTGGCGGCGAGCTCCGCCATGGCGCGCCGCGCTTCCTTGCTGGCAGAAGCAATGTGCGGCGTAAGCACAATGCGTTTTTCTTTCAAGAGCAAAGCGTCAACCTTGGGTTCGTACTCAAACACATCAATCCCGGCTCCGGCTATAACGCTGTTGCGCAGAGCTTGCGCGAGCGCTTTCTCATGCACCACGGCTCCCCGCGAAGTATTGATAAGATACGCGGTCTTTTTCATCAATCCCAGCTCTTTCTCTCCAATCAAATGACGCGTGCCGGGCAAGAGCGGAACATGCAAACTCACTACATCAGACCTCCGCAACAAATCCTCAAAAGAAACATACTCCGCCTTATTGCGATCCGCGATTTCGTTTCTGCGCTCATCGTGATACAGGACTTTCATGCCAAATCCTTTTTCCAGAATATCGGCAACCCTGCTTCCGATTCTCCCGTATCCCAAAATACCCGCGGATTTCCCCTGTAACTCCTGGCCAAGCAAGAGATCGGCCTGCCAACCCTTGTATTTCTTTGCCCTTACGAAAACATCGGCTTCAGCGATTCTTCTGGCAACCGCAAGCAGTAACGCGACCGCATGCTCGGCAACGGCCTCCGTGAGAACCCCGGGCGTATTGGCAAATGAAATACCCCGCTTAATCGCCTCGTCAATCTGAATGTTATCCAGTCCCACGGCCATATTGGAAATAACCTTCAATTGGGGGCCTATATTGTCCATGGTTTTCTCGTCTACTGTATCTGTCAACATGCACAGCAAAGCATGCGCTCCTCTTGCTTTGCTCAAAGGCCCCGTGCGTATTTGGTACCCCTGCCGTATCAACAAATCCAAACCTTCCTGCGGAATTTTGCTTGTAACATGAACTACATTCATAGAATTGTTGGCATAAATTGCGGATTATCAGAAAGCGCGCGATCCATGGCGTCTTTTTTCAGCAAACCTTCCCTCGCGCCGATATATTGTATCACAAAAGCGGAGTTAATCGCGCCCCATCTCATGGCTTCAGAAATATCCTTGCCGTATGCCAACGCGGAAACAAACCCCGTTGCGAACGCGTCTCCCGCCCCGGTGCGTTCAACCAACGGCGCCGGGAATATCCCCAAACGCCGCAACGCTTTCCCGTCTGAAACATACGCGCCTTTCGGCCCCTCGGTTATAACCGCGATCTTGGGACCCAGCGCATGGATTTTACGCATAAGTTCTGTCATATCGTCTTCCTTTCCCGCGAGCACCTGCGCCTCTTCTTTATTGACAAATAACACTTCGGTTATTCTCAAAATGGGGGCGAGAATGTCCGGCCCTTCATGCAATTGATGAGACCCTGGGTTAAACGCCAGTTTTGCCCCGCTCTTCGCGCAATACGCGGGAATCTGTTCATGCAACACATCGTGCCCCGCGGCCACGGAACTGTAATACACCCACGAGGCAAGAGCGAGCCGCGGAAGAGCGTACTCGCGGGGTTCATGATGCACCAAAATCGTGCGCTCCGCCTTGTAATTCAGCACGGCGGAAAAATTACTTCCTCTTTTGCTGTCCCAAACGATATAGTCCCGCGCCACTTTCTCTTGTTTTAAAATATCCGCCTCCTCTTTGCCCACGGCGTCTTTGCCAAGCACGGTGTATAAAGCGGCCCGCAATCCCAACCGAGAGACGCCTATTGCCACATTCGCCGAATTTCCCACCGCGGGAACCGCGGTGTATTTCTTGACCGGTATTTTTTCTCCAAACACCACGCCAAGATACGAAAAGCCGTCTTCGGGATTTTTCAAAACTTTTGTTTCCTGCTCCAATTCCAAGAACACATCATACTGCGTATCCCCTATTGAAATAACATCAAATGCGGGCTTCATGCGTTACGAATAAACTCAAGCAATGCCGATTGCGTTCCTTCCTTGTCTAATCCGTACTTTTTCCACAAATCCTTCGGCGTTCCGGATTCCGCGAATATATCTTGCACTCCGCATCTCTTTACGGGCGCCGGGTTCCGTTCCCCGAGCAATTCCGCAACCGCGGAGCCCAATCCTCCAATAATATTGTGATCTTCCGCCACGAACACGCGGCCCGTCTTTTTTGCCGAATCCAAAACCGTCTTTTCGTCCAAGGGCTTTATCGTATGAACATTGATCACCTCCAGAGATATTTTTTCTTGCAACTCTTCCGCGATTTGCAACAGCCAATACACCATATATCCGTGGCCAATTACGGTAGCGTCTTTGCCCACGCGCAAAATCTGCGCCTTGCCTATCTCAAACGGCGTATCTTTTGTGGTAAACACGGGGGTTGCTTCCCTGCAATTCCTGATATACACGGGTCCTTTGAGATCATACGCGGCCTGCACGGCTTTTCTCGCCTGCTCTGAATCTGCGGGGGCAACAACCGTAAATCCGGGAAGACAACGAGTAATGGAAATATCTTCTGTCATTTGATGGGTGGGGCCGTCCTGGCCGGTTGCCAGACCCGCGTGAGAAGACACCAGCACCACATGATTTTCGGGATACGCTATGGTTGTGCGAATGGGCTCCCATGCCCTGCCCAGCAAAAACGCGGCGTAGGTAAACGCGTACGGAACCTTGCCCTGGTACGCGAGTCCCGCGGAAACGCCAATAAGATTTTGTTCCGCCACCCCGACCTGAATAAACCTGTCGGGAAACTTGCGGGCAAAATAGTGCGCGCGCGATGACTCGGCGGTATCTGCCGCCAGCACTACAATATCTTTTTTGATCTCGCCCAACTCCGCAACGCCCTTCCCGGCGCCATTCCTCATGGGCTCCCATATTACCTTCGCTTCATCAAGATGATTCGGTGCCAAATAATGTTCCATGAAAATCGCTAGAAGATACTTGGTTTCACATACAAAAAAAGAAATGTCACAAAAACACAGGCGCCAATAATCAACATTCCGGTTTGATTTCTCGCATTTTTCATTCTTACGGCGTTTTTATTGCTTACATGTTTCCAATCCTCCCAATCAGTCCATCTCTGACTCAATCTTTCCGTGCAATGTTCGCAGTTCCCGCAATGCCTCCCTTGCCTGCTCCACATCCGGAGTTATCCCGTGCCATCTATAATCGTTTTCCGCGAAAGCCACCCCTTTGCCTGCTACCGTGTTCATGATAACGCAAGTGGGCTTCTCTTGTATTGCCTTTGCCTCCTCTAATGTTGAAATAATCTGCCGCATATCATGGCCATTAACATCCTCTACATGCCATCCAAACGCTTCATATTTTTCCCGCAAAGGTTCTAATGGCATGACATCCTCTGTGTTCCCGTCAATCTGTATGTTATTGCGGTCAATAATAGCGGTGAGATTGCTCAACCGGTACTTCCCCGCGAGCATTGCCGCCTCCCAAGTCATGCCCTCTTGATGCTCTCCGTCAGAAAGCAGACACCATGTATGATATTTCGCGTTGTCCATGCGCGCCGCCAGTGCGAATCCGCATGCCTGGGACAACCCTTCCCCCAGAGGGCCGGACGAGGTTTCCAGAGCGGGAATCTTTTTTACGGAAGGATGGCCCTCCAGCATTGAATCAATCCGGCGGAATGCGCCCAGCCATTCTCTGGGAAAATACCCGGCGTGAGCCATGGCAACATACCGTACCGGACAAATATGTCCGTTAGAAAGAATAAGCCGGTCGCGGTCTTTCCATAACGGATTCTTTGGATCGTGCTTCAGTACCTTAAAATACAAAGCGCAAAACACATCCGCCATGCCCAAAGGACCGGCCGTATGGCCGGATCCCGCTTTCACCAAAAGTTGTATAATATCCTCGCGGATTTCGTTGGCTTTTCCCTCCAATTCCGCGACAGAATACGACTTCTTTGCAGGCATACATTTATTTTACCATCTCCTCTAACTTCTTGAAAGCCGCGATCGGATCTTCGTTCTCCCATATTCCGCTTCCAACCACGGCGTAATCAACTCCCGCGCCAAACACATCTCGGACATTCGCCTCGCTCACCCCTCCATCCACTCCTATGGTCATATCAGGAAACGCGTTTCTGGCTTCTCGTATTTTTTGAATGGTTGAAGGAATAAACGCATGACCCTGCGCTCCCGGCACAACCCCTAACACCAAAAGCGCGTCCACATCATTTGCGACCTTGAGAATACCGGAGATAGGTGTTTCCGGATTTATCGCGACTCCCCTGTCAAAAGGATACTTTTTCATAAGCAAGAGAATCTCGGCGAGTTCTTTCGCGCTCTCCGCGTGAACATACACCCTCTTTGCGCCAATGGAAAAACAATCCTCAAGATAGCGTTCCGGATGCAAAACCATCAAATGAATCTCCAGATTAAACTCCTCAAACGCTTCGCCCAATTCAGAGATGCCGACAGAAGTATTAGGAACGAATGTTCCGTCCATAATATCTATCTGTACCCACTTTGATTTGCCGCGCAATACAGCAAGACGCTTTTGCAGAGCGGAAGAATCAAGAGTAAGAATCGCTGGGATAATCTTTTGCATTGTTACGCGCCAAACTCCTCCGCTCTAATCTTCTCAAGCCGCCGGCCATGCCTTCCACTTTCAAACTCCGTTTCCAGCCAGCAGTCAACCGCGCGAAACGCCTCGTCCTGGGATAAAAATCGGGCGCCAAACGAAAGAATATTAGCGTCATTATGCCGTCTGGACAGTTCAACAATATCCAGGGGTCCTCCGTAATACACGGCCGCCCGAATTCCGGGTATCTTGTTCGCGGCTATCGCCTCTCCCTGCCCCGATCCCCCAAAAACAAACGCCCTGCTTTCTTTCTCGTCTTCTGCCACTTTTCTGGCGGCCGGTATGACAACATCGGTATAATCATCCGCTTCGTCAAAAGAAAACGCGCCGAGGTCGTCTGTGTCCATGCCTTTGCTCAACAGATATTCTTTTACCGCCTCCTTCAATTCATATCCTGCATGATCTGCCGCGAGATAAATCTTCATGCGTTCAGTATACCTTGTTATTCACAAGAGAACTAGGCGGCTCTTCTCAAAAACGCCGCAAAAGTAAACCTTCCCTTGCCCAAGATAAGAAAAATCAACATACCCAGACCAACAGCCATGGCAATAAGGCCTCCCGGCGACTGAAAGAAACGGGGAGATACCGCGCCTGCGACATCCGCTGAAAAACTCGCCTCGTCAAATCTAACCGTTGAAGGCGAAACATCTTGAAAATCAAGCGACGGCTCCGCGGCAGTTGCAGTCGCCACATATTCTTGAACCTGCTTTTTCTCTCCGCCCGCGGCAAGCGATTGCGCTTCAAGACGCGCGAGATATTCAGCGCGCAATAAGGCAACCTGGGGCTTAAGCGCCTCAACCTCAAAAGCAACCGCATCCACCCGGAACTGAATCTCCTCAAGCGTTAGAGGGGCGGATACGCCATCGCCCTCCCCCTTGGATAAACCCATGCCTTCGTCCGTTTCAAACGAAACCGCGGCGGGCAAAGCCGTAATCAAAATGTCCCCCCATGCCTTTCCCAAAACCGCGGGGAGCGCGTAAGCCGTAATCCATACGCGGTTATCAAGCGTCTCTTCTGCCAATCCCCCGTCTTGTTCCTGAAGAGAAGCAAGCCATGAAGCATCCGCGCGGTCGTTCAAAGCGGAAAGCGCCTGAAGAGCCCACGAACTTGAATACGCGTTACCAAAATCTCCCGGACGAACTTCCCGTGAAAGAAGATACGCGCGGGCGCGCGATACGCTCTCGTCTTCCATGCCCGCAAGCGCAAATGCCTGTATAACCGCGGCAGTCATGTCTACTCCCCCGAACGATCCGTCTTCTGCTTGAAAAGACCTGACAAACTCAAAACTCTTCTTTATCATCTCGTCTTCTCTTGCGTAGCCGGATTTCAATAAAGAGAAAAGAGCGAATATATCGTCGTTCGCGGCTGAAGGACTCCCGAATTGCACTCCGTCAAACTGCTCTTCAATTTTCGCGATAACATCTACGGGGCCCTCATTTCTCGGATCCATGCCCAACGCCAGCAATGCCATGGCTCTTCTTTCATAATCGGTCAGGGAATCCAAAGTAGCATCTTCTTTCAAAAATCCCGCTAGGGCATTCTTTGCGTTCGCCACGCTCGCGCTCTGTCCTTCGTATGCACCAAACGCAATTGCCACCCAATCGGACAAAAAAGGCAAAGACCCGAACGAACCGTCTTCATTCTGATTCAAAACAAGAAAAAGCGCGGCTTGTTCCTGATTAAATGTTGCCGGAAGAGGACCTGCGACAACGGGTCCTCCGCCCGTCTCCACGACAGCGCCATCACCGGGCCAGGGGCCGAATTCCAAAGATAATTCGTCTCCATTTGCAAGAGTTGTAAGATCAATGCCAAGGTCTGAAAGCGTCCCGTTTTTCCATATAATCCAGAATTCGCTCCAGTCCGGCTCGTTTGAAACTCCCCCGATGCTGTCTAAGCTAAAACCAAAACCCCAGTCGGTAATCTCAAATCCTGATATCAGGCCTCCCTCTGCCGCAACCCGCAAGGCGCACACGGAGCTATTGCCCCCGAACACATGCGCAACTCCTGCCGAATCCTCAACAGAACAAGAATCAGGCACCGCAACGGCAGTGTTCGTCATTAAACCCCCCGGGCCCGCCACAAGAAGCGTTACATTGACGCTGGCTCCGTGAGAGATCCCGGCAAACATACATCCGGCAACAACAAGCAACCCTATGCTAAAAATTTTCATCATCCTCGTATTTCCAGGAAATTACATCTCCTTCTTGCAGTTTATATGAAGACACCCCGACAGTTGCCTTCTTTCCGTTAATATAATATATCCAATACTTTCTCTCTCTCGGGTCTTGCTTGATTCCGGCAACCTCGTCCACAAAAAACCCTATTCCGGGATACTCTCTGCCCTCAAAACTGAATTGGCCGGATTGGCGCGCGTATTCCATGAGATCAAGCGCCGAACTTCCTGCCGTTAGCTCCGCTTTATATCTCTCCCCCTGAAAGTCAAGAAAAACGGCAACTTGTTCCTGCGCCCAGGTTTCCTGATTTGCCAAAGGTAGGACATCATATCCTGTCCTACCCCAAATAAAGGAGAAAAATGCGAATCCACCAGCGCTTATGGAAAGAACCGCGAACAACCCGTATCTGGCGAATATCCCCTTCATATCGCTGAATATCATGCAATACTCATAAAAAACTGACATGCGGAATAAACAAAAAAACTCCCCGGGAGAGCTTTGAAGCACAGATGCTGACTTAAAAAAACATCATGCGCATTTCTTTCCCGCGAAAGACAAAAAACTATTAACAGAACCAGTCGACCGGGCTTTCCGCACACTGCGGATTACCGTTCCGGGGGAGCGCGGGAATCTCACCCGCTTCCTCTGATTCCGTTCTTTCTGTTATGTGCCTAAAAAGATTGTACCCCGCACCTCCAAAACAAGTCAAGAGTTAATGAATATACAACCAGTTGCGGACACCTTATGTATTATTTTCCCGTATAAGATGGGTGGCCGCGTATTCCCACGAACCTTCCACTTTTTTTCCCGGGTTGAATATATTCATCGGGTCAAAAATCTTTTTGGTCTTCCGGAACAAATCCACGATCTTTTCTCCGTACATATCTTTCAAAAATGGAGTTCGTATAATGCCGTCATTATGCTCTGCGGTCATGGAGCCCCCAAAAGAAAACACCAAATCATGCACCTCTTTCATCATGCCGGGAATCATATCCCTGTTTTCTTGCTTTTGCATATCCATTAAAGGAATAATGTGGAAATTTCCGTCGCCCACATGGCCCGCTATCGTATATACCAAAGAAGGATGCTTTTTAAGAATCTCTTGCAACCGGGGTAAAAATTGGGGCAAAACCTTGGGAGAGACAATAATGTCGTCAATAAACGGAGCGGTACGAACGCCTTTCACATGATGGCGCAAAAGATTAAAACTTTGCCTGCGCACCGTGAGAAATTTCAACTCTTCGGCATCGTTTTGAGCTACTCTTGTCCGCAAAGAAAACCTTCGCAGATCATGTTGGGCATGCCGCGCTTTTTCAGACACCTCTTCTTCCGAATCCCCGGTGAATTCGGCAAGCGCCACTACCTTGGGCAACCGAAATCCTCCTTGTAAAAACATAAACAATTCGGGCAAAAACTGAACGCCAAGCGAGAAAAAACTTCCGCCAAGAATCTTAAAGAAATCCGGAATATGCGTAAGGGCAAATTTCAGCGTTTGATCGTCATACGATTCCAGCGTCTCCGGCTTTCTTTTCAGCAAAACATCCACGATGTCCGCCAAAGGAGCAAGATCATACAAAAATAACACCAAAAGAGCGGAATGCTTCTTGGGAGAGATAAGGCGAAATGTTATTTCCGTCACGATGCCAAGCGTTCCCTGGGAACCCGCGAACAGCTTTGTCAAATCAAAACAACTCCCATCCCATACATTCCAGAGATAATATCCCGCGGAATTCTTGGAAACTTTGGGCTTGGCCTCTTTGAGCTCCTCCGCGTTATCTCGCACCAAAGAGAATGTGTTCCGATATATATCCCCCTCAAACTCCGGATCGTTCATTTTTCCTTCCAATTCCAGCGAAGAAATCGGACGAATGTCATGCTCACGCCCGTCGGCAAGAACCACTTTCAAATCAAGGATATAATCCTCGGTCTTGCCCCATGATAATGTCTTCTCGCCTCCTGAATTATTAGCCACCATGCCCCCAACCGTGCAAATGTCTTTGGAAGCAGGGTACGAAGGCAAAAGCAGGCCCTGTTCTTTTGCAACTTTCTCAAAATCGCGGTAGTAGACGCCTGGCTGAACTCTCGCCATGCCATTGCCAATCTCCAAAATCTTGTTGAAATGGCGGGTCATATCCACGATAATACTCTCCCCGAGAGGCCCGCCGGTCATATCGGTTCCGCCGGACCTGCAAGTCAAAGAGATTCGCTCTTCCGGATGCTCCTGGGCAAAATTCACCAGCGCCTGTATATCTTTGGCGTCTTTTGGGAACACGACAATGCGGGGCAACACTTCAAACAAACTCGCGTCCCTGCCGTATGCCTTCAGCAAATCGGGCGAATCATTCACTTCCCCCCGCAAAATGCTTTGCAATTCCTCTTTCAAATTCATCACAATACAACCATTCTACCATGATTCTCATTCAAACTTATCCTGCCTTAGTTATCCACAGCTAAGGCAGGATAAGTTTTAAAGGGAAGATATGACGACAAAGCGCCATTTGGAGTACTGGTCTTTAAAAAAATGCCAACGGGAATAGCCATGCCGTTTGAGCAGTTTTTCAATGGCGGGCTTTTGAGGCGAGTCAAACTCAAGATAGATTTTTCCTTGCTTTGCAAGATACTTCTTCGCCGACGCAAGAAACCGCTTGATAACAGACAATCCGTCTTTGCCCGCGAACAGCGCCTCTTTTGGTTCATATTTCAATACCGAGGACTGTACTCTATTTTTTCTTGATTCTGCTATGTACGGCGGGTTGGCAAGGATATAGTCATATTCCCCGCGTATGCCAGAAAACACATCAGAATATATAACGCGATATCGCCTCTGTTTAATGACCTTCTTGGTTGTGAACAATTGATCCGCCCGCCCCTTTTTGATATTCAAACGAATTTGAGAAAGCAGTTTTTTGTCTTTTTCCGCGAAATCAACAACTGCGCGCGGAATATGTTTGAGCAGAGCCATGCCAACGCATCCGGAACCGGAAAACAGGTCCAAAACCCGCACGGGACACGGGGTACGAGTGTCTTTTTTGGCAGAGTTCTGAATATCTTCCACTGCCTGAAAAACCCAATACTCGGTTTCCGACCGCGGAATCAATGGGCGAAACGACAAATCAATGACGCAACCCGCGAACTCCGCGAACCCGATAACAAAATCAACCGGCTCCCCTTTTTTGATGCGCTCAATATCTTTTTTTGCTTTCGCCGTTAAAACTCCCCCGTATTTCTCGCGGATCAGCCACTGAATTTCTTTCGCATACTCAACCATGTTCATGTTGCGTCTAAAAAAATCGTGCTTGATTTAAGCACGAATAATACTAGCGAGGCGAGGTCCCAACCGTTGCGCCAGTTCCGGCGCAAATGCCGAAAGATCGGAGGTCCAGATGCCCCCCCAGTCAGGAGGGTAGTATCGCGCCAGATAGCGCAATACTGCGGGAGCAAGGACCGTAAGGTCCGCTCCCTCAAGATCTTGCCTGCAATTCGGGCAAGTTCGGAGCGATTGCGCGGCGTCAACATACGCCGAGCAACCGCGGCATACCATCCATTTCATTGTATACCTCCAGCGGCAAACATTCACGCTACCTTGCCCATACCACAAAATAGAAAAACGCGCAAACCAAAGCCCGCCTTGCGGCGGGGATTTGGTTTGATTTAGAAATCTCTCCTGGCCGGTTTTGACTTGCGGAAGCACTCTTTGCACCGAACCTGGCTTCCGGGTCTTGGCTCAAAAGGAAGCTCGGTGATCACTGTGCCGCAATCGGCGCAGGGCCACGATCCTTGAACCATAGGCCTCTGAAAAGATTTCTCTCCGGAATTTTCCTCCACGAGAGAAGAAGTACAACTTGATTAAAATAATCTTTGTAGTACTTTGCCTGACGCGCCCTACTTTATCGGAGCGCGAACCTGTACTCGACTCTAGTACGAAATTAACTATACCGCACTCTTATCGTTTCGTCAAGAAAAACCATCGTTTCTTGAGCATAATCACTCCGGCCACAGCGCCCGCGGCGCACGCGGCATACACCGCCATAATCATCCAGTACGGATACGGAATAGAAGAAATCGCTCCCAAAGAAAGAGCGAACAGCCATGAAACCAGAGAGATCGCGCCGCTCGCGACAAATAAAGAACTCTTCTTGAAAAACTCGGCGGAAGTGGGCAAAGGATTTGCCTCCAAACGATTAAGCATGGGCATATGAACCGCGTGGAATAACACGCCGTTTAAAATAAGAACAGCCACAATGGTCATTTTAGCCAAAAACTTGGACGACTCCATATATCTCGCGGGATCCAGAGAAAACAGCAGAACGCCCGAAACAACCAGCACGCACAACCCCACTATGACAACCTTGCCCCCGAGTTTTAAAAACCGGAGTTCCGAATACGAAATCTTTTTATCTTTCACGCTGGCAAAAAACATAACATCTGAAACAAAAGCTCCGCCCGCTCCCAGGGTAACCCCGATAAGGTGCATAATGACAAACACGGTATACCAGTCCAAGAATCCCAGAATCATTCCCTTATCATATTCTTTTTATTCCAGCCCGGCAAAAAGCCACATTAACAAAAGGCCGGAAACAAACACCAAAAAGAGTCCTGCGGTTTTGCCCGGATGCCGCTCCTCTTTTACCTCGGGTATGAATCCGGAAGCTCCAATATACAAAAAGGTGCCCGTGGCAAACGCCAAAACCGCAGGCACGAAAGACGCGTAGAGTCCATGCGCGAAAAACCCGAATACGCCTCCCAATATAACCGTTGTCGCGGATAAAAAATTCAACAGCAATGCCCTCCTTTTTGAAAGCCCTGAATACAGCAATACCCCAAACTCCGCGATCTCTTGAGGAACCTCGTGCAATGCAACCGCGGCCGTTGTTACCAACCCGAGTTTTATGTCAACAAGAAACGCGGCCGCCAAAACAACCCCGTCCACAAAGTTATGCAGTCCGTCCCCGAGCAAACTTAACGCTCCCAAAGAGCGGGGTCCGTGCTCGCCCTTGCCCTCCGCGCCGTGATGCAAATGCATGAGTTTTTCCCCCATGTAAAAAACGCAAAATCCAATAAGCACCACAAATAAACTTTCGGGAGGAAACCCCTGCTCCAGCGCCTCGGGCAAGAGATGCAGAATCGCGGTTCCAAGCAAAGCTCCGGCCGCCAAAGCAACTAAAAACAAAGATACTTTTTCTAATACCGCGTGCTTGAAAAACAAAAGAAAACTTCCCGAAAACGAAAGCAAACTAATGCCCGCCGTTGCTCCTATGATATACAACAAAGAATCCATTGCGTTTAGTATACGAAACCGAATCGCGCTTATCAAGAAACCCTCCGCTTAAAATACATACTTTGCAAAATGAGAACGCACGCGCCGCCCAAAAGCCCGAAAAGAAAATCGGCCATGGTGTCTTGAGTGGTTGCCTGCATATTCGTGCCAAGCAGATAATCCCCCAAGAATTCAAACCATTCCCAACCCACTGCCGCCAGCGCGACAAACGAAAAAACGCATACAGCAGAAAAAAAGCGGGGCAAAAAAGGAACGCGCCCCGCCGCGTTTAAAGAAGCAATTGCGTTACCGCCCGCGATGGCGATGCTCGCTCCTCCCAAAAAATGCGCGGGAATATCCAGCCAGGGAAATGTCCAATACAGATGAGTCCATGAAACAACCGCCCCCTGCGCGAGCAGAACAAGCGCCGGAGCCCACCCTATAAAGAAAAGATGCTTGAAAATCATAACGAACCGTATGTTGTATATCGTATTTTGTATCTTATGTCTAAAAACTGCAAACTACCCCTCGATACTGCTCGGGGCAAACCAACTAAAAACTAATCTTCAATCTTCATCTGCTTTCTTTCGCAGATTATTCTGCAAAACCCGCTTTCTCAACCGGATGTTCTTGGGGGTTACTTCAAGCAATTCATCTCCCCCAATGTATTCCAGCGCCTGCTCCAAAGACAGAACTCTTTTTGCAACAAGATCATCCGTCACCGCCTCGGCTTTCGCTCGAAAGTTGTTTAGATGCTTTGATTTGCACACATTAACCACCAGATCGTCTTCCTTGGCGTTTTTTCCAACCACCTGCCCTTCGTATACTCTTTCGCCGGGTTCCACGAACATAACGCCCCGTTCTTGGGACTTCAAAAGCGCGTACGCGGTTGTAACGCCGGTTTCATATGCGATCAGCGACCCGTGCGGATTGGTCTCCAGTCCAGAAATGCGCGGAAAATATCCCGAATACAGCGAGTTGATCACACCCATGCCTTTGGTTTCAAGCAAAAACTCATTGCGGAATCCTATGAGACCCCGCGTGGGAATAAAGAAATGAAAATAGGTAATGCCGTTTTCCACTTTCATGTTCTTTAACTCGCCTTTTCTCAATGCCATTTTTTGGATCACCATGCCCGAATATTCATCCGGCACTTCTATCCACGCGTCTTCCACGGGTTCTAGAATCTCTTTCCCTTCTTCCTTGAATATAACCTCGGGCTTTGACACCTGGAATTCGTATCCCTCTCTGCGCATTTTTTCAATTAAGATGGAAAGATGAAGCTCTCCTCTTCCGGAAATGGCGAATTCATCGGGCGAGTCGGTATCTTCCACGCGCAAAGCGACATCATTATCCAGCTCTTTGAACAACCGATCCCGCAAGTTCCTGGAAGTGCAATAAGTGCCTTCTTGTCCGGAAAACGGAGAGTTGTTCACCGAAAAAATCATTTTCACCGTTGGCTTCTCAATGGCAATGGGGGTTAACGCCTCCGCCTGTTCCGCGTCGGAGATGGTGTCTCCAATGTTGACATCTGGCACTCCCGCAACGGCGGCAATATCGCCCGCTCCGACTTCTTCCGCCGGAATCCGCGCCAAGCCGGAATAAGTTGTTAGAGAAGTGATTTTACAATTTTTCTTTATCCCCTCGCGCGAAATATGCGCTATCTGCGCGCCGTTTTTCAATATGCCCCTGTGCACTCTCCCAATGGCAATTCTTCCTTGGTAGTTGTCGTATCCAATGGACACCACCATCATCTGCAAAGGTCCGTCTGCCACTATTGGAGCCGGAATATGCTCAACAATCGCATTAAACAAAGGCACAATATCGGTCATGTTGGCAAGATTCGGTTCTGCTCCGGCCAAACCCAATTTTCCGGCCGCGTAAATCACGGGGAAATTAAGCTGGTCGTCCGTTGCTCCCAAGTCCATAAACAGCTCTATGATCTTTTCATGCACAAACTCCACTCTCGCGTTGGGCTTGTCAATCTTATTGATCACCACAATGACTTTATGCTTTGCCTCAAACGCCTTTTTCAGCACAAATCTCGTCTGGGGCATAGGGCCGTCCTGCGCATCAACCAGCAGTAAAGAACCGTCTGCCATGTTCAGCACGCGCTCCACCTCTCCTCCGAAATCAGCATGCCCGGGAGTATCTATGATATTGATTTTTGTTCCCTTGTAGATAACGGCGGCGTTCTTTGAAAAAATGGTAATACCGCGCTCCCGCTCCAATTCATTTGAATCCATGATTAATTCGCCCGCCTCCACCTTGCCGAGGTTTGTTTCTGACTGGCGCAAAAGCGCGTCCACGAGCGTGGACTTGCCGTGATCCACATGCGCGATGATTGCTATGTTGCGAAGCGAGTTCATAAGCAGTAATAATACAGAAAAAATCACAAAAAGTCAACCGTACGCATAAAAAATTCCAAATCACAAATTCCAAATCACAAACAATTTCTCAATGGAAGGAGATAAAGGAGTTTCTAAAAACTATAAACTAAAAACTGACATTGCTTGCGCCCCTTCCCTTCCCGTGATACAATGCGCTTGTCATATAAGCAACTCAAAGCTTTTGCGTTTTTCCGTACACATTCGGTTGCCAACAAGCGGTAGAGTCCCGTCGACTTATTCAGACATTTTTATCAACTTAATCATAAAAAACTATGGCAAAAAAATTGTTTGTGGGAGGACTCTCCTACTCCACCACCGAAGACACCCTGCGCAACGCGTTCGCTGAAATCGGCGAAGTGGCTTCTGCCGCCATCATCACCGATCGCATGACCGGAAGATCCAAAGGATTTGGATTTATAGAGATGGTGAATGACGCCGATGCCGATGCCGCCATTGCCCGCCTGCATGATCAGGAGCTGGACGGCAGACGCCTCACGGTAAATGAAGCCCGCCCCATGACCGAAAGACCGGCAAGAAACGAAGGCGGATTTGACCGCAGAGATCAAAGAGGTGGAAGATCCTGGTAATTCCGGAACGAAAACAAAAACGGCCCCGAGCAATCGGGCCGTTTTTGTTGTCACGCGCAAATAAAATCTCCGGTTTTTTCTAACCGGAGAATTACAGGGTCGCAAAGAACGGGGCGGCGGCGAAATAGTCGTCCGGAATTGTCTGAAGAAATACGCCCAATGCGATCGCCTCTTGTTGCAAACGCGGTAACTTCCATAACCCTTGCTCGCGAGTGCGGATCCTGGGAGAGACCCACGGCTCAAGCACCCATACAATATTACTGGACGAAAGCAACTTGTCGCTGTAATTTTGCATGACCAACGCGCAAGCCAATGGCAAACTATTCCACTCAATCATGACCCATGGAAAACGCAGCGCGTCTGGATGCCCCTGGCATGACATTGTTGTTTTAACCCCCCACCTTTGCAACCCAATAACGAGAGGGATGATTTTTAAATCCATGGGATGCCCCAAGGCATCCCTAAACCCCTCAACCTCTCGCGTAACCTCTTGAAGATTGCGAGCTTGCATCATTTGATTTCCCTCCTTTATCCGGCTGTGATTTCATATACCATATATATACTCCAAATCAACACCGGAGTAAAACGAAAAGGTAAACAATGCTTCAAACTTGGTCGGGCCAAGTTTACTTTTATTTTATAAAAAATAACCCTGCTCCGACGGATCGGAACAGGGCTAAAGGGCTAGAGTCAAAAGGATTATTAATCCCAAGAGCATTAGTTTTGAGAACCGACTTTGCGACACGGCGAACGCGAACCCGCCGCCACGATCCCACCCGCGGTCAGACCTGCCGCTGCACGCGCCGAGCCAGCGACCACCGTCGTTACGGCTCGCGCCCAGCAAGCTCGGATCGCCGTCGGAGTCGTTAATGGGTTCGTGCATGGCAACGATGTACCACAGCCCCATGACTTCGATCTCCTTGTCCGTGAACTTCTCACGAATGAGGCAGGCCAGTTCGGCGTTTGGCTTGGTCAGCTTGCGCTTGTCGGCCTCGGCGCGGATCTTCTCTGTAATCCGAGCGTTGCCCTTGAAGAGCATGCCCTTGAGCACGGCGACTTCGGTCGTCACGCCGTTGGTCGGCTTGAAGTCCGGCGAACGGAGCACCTGCTTGGCGTAGTTTCCCACACGGAAGCCTTTGCTTTCCAGCCGGATGATCCAGCCCTCTCCGCTCGTGCCGTTGCTAATGACCGAGAAATAGATGACGCCGTCTTCTTCGCGCCACGAACTGGTCGGTTCGGGAACCGAGGGTTCATCGTGGAGAAAACGGAACGCCATGTCGTGGCCACCGAGCTTCTTGACGATGGCTTTGAATTGGCCGGCGGTAAGTCCGGCGGATGCGAATTCCGTGCTCATGATTATATCTCCTTGGGCTCATTTGCCCATTTTCGTTTTCCTCTAATCCGAGGAGGAGCCGGTGCGGTCATGGCGAGGAATACGCCATGATTATGCCATCTCTAGCATGCTACCTGACTTGGCGCAATGCCTGCGCCGCGTAGAATTTTATGCTTGGCAAAAGATTATACCGCGCGTCCCCAAGATCGCTCGCGGAAAACCAGCGAATCTCGTTATGTTCGCTTTGAGAAAGCCGGGGATCTCCGCTTCTTAATCTTGCAAAATAGATTAACCCCACATGGCGGTGTCCCTCCGAAATATCATGAATATCCATAAACGCGGGGGCGTACAGAAACTTGGTGCCAAGAGCAGACAGCTCCGGCTTTGTCCCAAGTATTTCAATATCTTCCAGCCCGCTTTCTTCTTTGATTTCTCTCAAGAGCGCCTGATCGGGATCTTCGTCCGGTTCAATATGCCCGCCCAGAGGAAGCCACTTCTCAAGTTTTTTGTGGAACACCATAAGAACTCTCCCCTCGCGCGCAATATACGCGACAACCGTAAAATCAATCAACTTGTTTATATGAGGCATATGAAAAATCCTTAACCCCGTTAAGTTATCCACACCTTAACGGGGTTAAGGATTTTTGCGTTACTTTTCCAAGTCCAAAATCTGATCTATGCGAATTTGATCCACAAAACTCTGCACATGGCTTACCAAAATCATGGCCCCATCATATTTGTTCAAGGCCTGGGCAATGACCGGGATATGCCTGAAATTGATATGGTTTGTGGGCTCATCCAAAATGAGAAGGCCCGGTTTTTGCAGAACAAGCCGCGCGAAAGAAACCAAGCCCTTTTGCCCTTCAGACAAGTCCCCGATTTTTGCATACAGAAGATCGTTGGTTATTAAAAACCCCGCGGCGGTGGAGCGAAGATGTTCTTCAGAGCCGCTTTCTGAAACCTTGCTCAAAGAGTCGTACACGGTATCTTCAAAATCAAGCGTTGAAAAATCCTGGCGATAATACCCCACGCGGACTCCCGGGGCTATAACCGCTCCTTTCGCCTTGCCCCCGGCCAATGTTTCAAGCAAAGTGCTTTTGCCAATGCCATTGGGACCTGAAATAAGCAAGTGTTCTGTCTTGCGCATAGAGATATTGGTTTTTTTGGAAACCGGCTTATGATTTTTCATGACAGAAAACGAAGTAATGGAAAGTATCTCCCCGCCAATATCTGACTGGGAGGGAATAATAAACGGCCGTATGGTTCTGTCCTCCTTGCGGACATCCACCTTTGCTTCTTCCATCTCTTCCGCCTTCTCTCTCATGCGCTTGGCAACCAAGCGCATCTGACCGCCTTTATTGGCAAAGAAGTTTGCCTTATCTTTGTTCTCTTGAATCTGCTTTGCGAGCTGGGCGTTTTTTCTGTTCTCTTTTTCAATGCGTGCTGAAATCTCCTCAACCAAATCCATATAATTGCCCGCGTACTGTTCTGTCTTATGCGTAAAAATATCCAAATACAGCACGCCCTGGGTAAACGCGTTCAAGAAATTCGCGTCATGAGAAATCACAATGCAGGTTTTCTGGTACTCAACCAAAAACTTCGTAAGATGCGCGATCCCTGCTTTATCCAGATTGTTCGTAGGTTCATCCAACAGCAATACATCCGGGTCCTGAATGAGAGCCGATGCCAGCAAAAGCCGCGCCTGCTGTCCTCCGGAAAACGAACCAACGATCCTGTCATGCGGAGCATGCAGATTCACCACCTCCAGCACTTTATCAATCTTGGGGTCAATATCATAAATTTTACCTAGGCCCGCCGAAGCCTTGGCGAAGGACGGCTGGGAAAAACACTTTTCAAAAAATTCCCGAACCGTGAGCTGGAGCTGGTCTCGTGAAATAATCTGCCGGGAAACGGCGATACTCAAATTCTTTGCCTTGTGAATCGCCCCTTCCTCGGGCTCTAACTCTCCGGCAATAAGACGAAATATAGTGCTCTTGCCAGCGCCGTTCTGGCCCATAAGCGCGAACTTTGCTCCCCTGCGCAAAACGAAATCCGCCGTGTTCAAAACGGGTTTGTTATGGCCGTATCCAAAAGATACCGCGTTGAATCGTATGATTACTTCTCCCATGCAGATTACCCTATCTTATTATCCGCGCATGAGCAAATACAAGATGTATGCCGCGTACGCAACAACAAAGAACGCGCCTTGCCAGCGCTCCAGGGTATGGCGCGCGCCCACGAACATAAAAAGAAAAAGAAGAAATGAAGACACTATGCCGATTGCGATATCCGCGTTTAGCGCGGGAGAAAACACCAGGGGCTTTATGACGGCAGACGCGCCCAAAATCCAAAAAATGTTAAAAATATTTGAACCTACGATATTTCCAACCGCGATATCTGAATTCTTTTTACGCGCCGCGGTAACGGATGTCGCCAGTTCGGGCAAACTTGTCCCGACAGCCACGACGGTCAGGCCGATAAACGCCTGGCTCAACCCCAGTGATTGAGCGATTGCCATGGCGCCGTCCACCACAAACTTTCCGCCAACCCCCAGACAAATCAACCCTCCAACGCACAAGACCATGGAAACCGGCATGCCGTACTGCTTTACGGGCCCTTCGGATTTCGCGGATCCGTTTTTAGATATCGCGATAACATACGCCAGAAATATGCTGAAAAACGCCAGCAAAACGAGACCATCCACCAGCCCGATTTCCGAAAAACCCTTGCCTTCAAGCAAAGCATCATTTGCCATAAAAGCAATAATCAAAACCGCGAGAAGCGCCAGAGGAATCTCTTTCCACACGGTGCCCCTGGTAACAGTCAGCGGAAATATAAGCGAAGAAATCCCCAAAATCAACAATATGTTTGCGATGTTTGAACCCACCACATTTCCTATGGCAATATCCGTGGCGCCGTTCACGCTTGCGAAAATGTTAATAATGAATTCGGGGGCCGATGTTCCAAACGCAACCACGGTAAGACCAATCACCAAAGCCGATATGCCAAAACGCCCGGCAAGAGAAGACGCGCCGTCCACAAGCCAGTCCGCGCCCTTAATCAGCAGTACAAGACCGGCAACCAAAAAAAGAATGGAAAATATCATGCGAATGTATCAGTATACCCGCCCCGGCGCTTTTCATCAAACCCCTCTGCTAGCCCGCAAAGCATACAGTATAACCGCCACATCAATGGCCTCCTGCAGAAACGCTCCCGCGACAGGCGCCACAAACCCAAACGCCGCAAACACCATGGCGATAACGCTCGCTGAAATGCCAAACACAATGCTCCGCATGGCAACCGAGACCGCGCGCTTTGCAATGGCAAACGACTCCATCACAAGAGAAAAATCGCCCCCCAAAAACACAATGTCCGCGGCTGAAGACGCGGCTGTCTGCTCCTCGGCGGCAAACACCATGCCAACATTAGCCAAAGCCAGGGCCGGTGCGTCGTTGATGCCATCCCCCACCATGACAACTGTCTTTCCTTCGGCCTGCAAACTGCGAATGCTTTCTTGCTTATCTTCAGGCGTGCATTCCGCCCGAACACACACATTCTTTACGCCGATATGCTCGGCAATTTTTCGCGCCGCCTCTTTTTTGTCGCCCGTGCACAAATACAGTTCCGTACCCTGGCTATCCAGCAATTCCACAATATCTTTCGCTCCGGCTTTCACTTGGTCCTCAAATGAAAACACGCACAGCAGAGTATCTCCCCTATACAAACCTATGGCCATGCCTTCCTGTCCCGGAGCTTTTCGCATGGCATATTCCGCTCCGTTCACAACTCCTGAAATTCCATAGCCGATTTTTTCTTGAACCGCGTCAGCGTACAGCACGGGCGCCTGCCGTTCTCTGGCAAACGCCACAACCGCTTTTGCCAAAGGATGCAAAGAACTTCTCTCAATACTCTCTGCAATACTCAAACAATCTATATCTGATATGAGAGACACATTTCTAAACAGCGTTACACGGGGTTTTCCCAGAGTGAGTGTCCCCGTTTTATCAAATATAATAGCGTTCGCGCGGGAAAGCGCTTCCAAAGCCGCAAGCTTTTTTATAATAATCCGTTTTTTCGCGCCCGCGTTCATGCCCCCAAGCAGAGCAATGGGAGTTGCCAGCAACAAAGGACACGGAGTAGCCACCACCAATACCGCGAGAACCCTGCTGAAATCCTGGGAAATAATAAACGCGATGCCAGCGATAGCCAGCGAAATAACGGTAAACGCGACGCTGTATTTGTCTGCCAAGCGCACCAAAGGGGCTTTTTCTTCCTGGGCTTTTCTCACCATGGCGACAATCTTTTCATATACGGAGTCCTTTTCGGCGCGCGAAACCCGCACCACAACAGCATCTCCCACATTCACCGTTCCGCTCTTTACGGCATCGCCTTTCACTTTCTCTGCGGGATACGGCTCTCCGGTAAGAGAAGCTTCGTCAAAGAGAGCTTCGGGCGAAACCAGCACGCCGTCCAGGCCCAACACCTCTCCTTTGCGCGCAAGAATTTCCTGGCCGGGTACAATATCGCCGATCTTTTGCTTTTGAGACGGCTTCCCCGCCTCCCACAGCAAAACTTCGCCTGGGATGCGGTCTGCCAGCTGGCGCAAAGACCTCTGGGCCCTGGCAACGCCGTACTCTTCCAAATTCTTGCCCCCCGAGATCATTAAAGCTATAACCGCGGAAACCAAAAATTCCTGCGAAATCAAAGACGCGGCGATTGCCAACGCCGCGATATAATCTAAAGCAAACTGTTTTTTCAAAAGAGAACCTATAATCTCGCGAAACAAATCGTAGCTTCCCAAAACCGCAACAAGAACAAGCAGGGCGGAGGCAAACGCGCCAAAACCAAAAAACCACAGGGCGCCGGAAACCAGAATTCCGGTCAAAATGATAACAGGCAGTTTAAAATCCGCTACAATACTCATGCCAAAAAATCCAAATTACAAATTCCAAATTACAAACAATGCCTAACTCCTAATTTCTGCATTGAGCACTCTGGCTATTCGTTCTTTGTTATGAGTTATTCGTTATTCCTCCATGGTACGGCATTCTTCGGTTTCATGATAGAGTAACGCCATGCTTATAGACGATATGACAATCACGGTGGCATCTGGCAAAGGAGGAGACGGCATTGTGGCGTTCAATAAAAATATGATGAGCTTGGGCCCAACCGGAGGAAGCGGAGGCAACGGCGGAAACATCTATATTCAAGGAACCCCGGATATTGCCGCGCTTAACCGCATGCGAAACAAAAAAGTATTCAAGGCGCAAGACGGCGGAAACGGACAAAGACAAACACGGCACGGAAACAACGGGGAAGACATGGTTATCCAAGTTCCTTTGGGAACCATTGTTCACAATCTCACCACCCAAGAAGACACGGAGATCATTTCCGCAAAAACACAACTCCTGATAGCAAAAGGAGGACACGGCGGCAAAGGCAACTTTCATTTTCGTAGCGCCGCGAACACCAGTCCTAAAGAATTTCAAAAAGGAAAACCGGGCAAAGAATACGAAATCCGCCTTGAAGTAAAACTCATCGCCGATGTAGGTCTTGTGGGACTGCCCAACGCGGGCAAATCAAGCTTGCTCAACGAACTCACCAATGCCAACAGCAAAATTGGAAACTACGCGTTCACAACGCTGGAACCCCATCTTGGCGCGCATTACGAATTGATCATCGCCGATCTTCCCGGAATTCTTGAAGGCGCGTCAACCGGAAAAGGACTGGGCGTAAAATTCCTGCGGCATATTGAAAGAACCCGCATCCTGTTTCATCTGGTATCCGCGGAATCAAACGATGTTGCCGGGGACTACGGCATCATACGCAAAGAACTTGGGGCATACAATCCCCTGCTTTTGGAGAAAGAAGAGTATCTGTTTCTCGCAAAATCAGATTTGCGTCCGGAAGAAGAAACGCGAGAAAAACTCGCCCAACTCAAAAAACTCAATCCAAACGCAAGTGCCTTGTCAATCCATGACATTGGCGCGATTGAAAACGCCAAAAAAATCCTCAACAAAATAAAACAGCAAAAATTACAACAAGAACCCATAAATCCTTAACCCCGTTAAGGTGTGGATAACTTAACGGGGTTAAGGATAAACAAGATACAAAATACAAGTTCTCTCTAGTACGCTTTCGCGAATAACACGCGCTTCTTGGAAGTAACTCCGCATTTCACGCACGCGCCCGGCTCCTCTTTTTCTTCAAACGGAATACACCGGATAGTTGCCTGCGTTTCTTCTTTCACGATCTTTTCGCACTCCGCTTTCCCGCACCAGTGAGCGTACAAAAATCCGGGAGCGGTTTCCAGTATGGTTTTGAACTTCTCATACGAATCCACGCGATGAGATTTTGCTTTTTGAAATTCCAAAGCGCGGTCAAATAAATTCTTCTGCATATCTTCAAGAAGCGCCTCCACTCTTGCTTTGATTTCCAAAACCGGAACCGGCGTTTTCTCCCCGGTATCCCGCCTTACAAGAACCGCCTCGCCCTTCTCCACATCCTTGGGACCAACTTCAATTCTCACAGGAATGCCTTTTTTCTCCCACTCATGAAATTTTGCCCCCGGCGTATGCTGATCCCTGTTATCCACAAACGCTTCCCTGCCCAAAAAGGCCAATGCGTCCGCAATTTCTTTGCATGACCGCGTAACTCTTGCTTTTTCATCCCCGTCTTCTTTAAATATAGGAATAATCACAACCTTGCGGGAAGCCATTTTAGGCGGCAGCACCAATCCTTTGTCATCGCTGTGGGTCATGATGAGGCCCCCGATGAGACGCGTGCTTACGCCCCAACTCGTCTGCCACACAAAGTGCCTCTCCCCTTTTTCATCAAGAAAAGTTACATCAAACGCTTTGCCGAAATTCTGCCCAAGATTGTGGGAAGTGCCTGACTGCAAAGCCCTGCCGTCTTGCATCATTGCTTCTATGGTATAGGTCCGTATGGCACCCGCGAATCTTTCAGAGTCGGATTTTATGCCGGCTATCACGGGAACCGCCATAACCTCTTCCGCGAATTTCCGGTATATTTCCAGCATCTGAAGGGTTCTTTTTTCCGCGTCTTCCTCGGTGGCGTGCGCGGTATGGCCCTCCTGCCACAAAAATTCGCTGGTGCGCAAAAACAAACGAGTGCGCATTTCCCACCGCACCACATTTACCCATTGATTAAGCAACACGGGCAAATCCCTGTGAGATTGAATCCATCGGGAAAATGCCTCCCCTATAATGGTTTCTGAAGTGGGGCGCACCGCCAGCGGCTCCTCCAATTCTTTTCCTCCGGCGCGCGTTACCACGGCAATTTCAGGAGCGAATCCTTTGACATGCTCCGCTTCTTTTTTGAAAAAACTCTCCGGAATGAATAAAGGGAAATAGGCGTTCTGCACGCCCGTATTCTTAAACTCCTCATCCAATACGCGCTGAATACGCTCCCAGATGGCATACCCGTTGGGCCGTATGGTCATGCACCCCCGCACCGGGGCATGCTCGGCAAGCTCGGCCGACTCAATAACATCCAAATACCATTGAGAATAATCCTCCGCCCTGGGAGTAACGCGCTTATCTTTGCCTTTGTCCTCTTGCGTCTTCATACAACCGATTATACATGGAAACCGCTCCCGCGCAAAGAAAAAGGGGCTGGCTTTATACCCTCCCCCCTATTTTTCTAGGTTCGTGTTTCGGCGATCTTTTTTATGGTGTAGCGCACCTGCGCTATTCTGTTGAGATCACCGATGGATTCAAAGTAGAGCAGGGCCCTATGCGCGACCTCATTAGCTTCGCGCAAGTGACCCAGATTTAACAGACACTCTGCCATGCGCGATTGCGTCATGGCATAACCGCGATTGTCTCCCGCCTGCTGGCGGAATAACAAGACCTCCCGGTAAAGTTCCAGGGCTTCCCCGTGCCTGCCGTCTTGCTGAATGCAAAACGCCAGATTTTGCCGAAGATTCCCCTCGTGAGAAACCTCCAGAGAATCTTTCAACCTCTCCAGAAGGTCCTCAAGCATTGCCGCCGCGCTCTTAAACTCTTGCGCGAGCGCGGCCTCCGAACCCCCGGCAACAAAACGGCACATAGCCATCTGAAACCGAGAGTAGGAAGCACCCAAGAAATCCCCTGATCCCTGGCGCAACAGGAACGCCGCGCCCAGGAACTCCAAGGATTCTTGAAACCGCTTTGCCCCTTGCAAGGTCGTGCCCCTGTCATGGAGCAAGCGACCCAGCAAAACGCCGCCACCCGCCTCTTGTATGGCCACGTCAATCGCGGCCAGGGCATCCTCTGTTTTGCCCTGATTCCGGAGCGCAAGACGCGCCGCCTCATTTTCTTCAATACGAAAGCGGTCTTTGAGCACCTCCTCCGCAAGACGCAAAGCCCCGCCGAGATCTCCCTCCTTGAAAAGGAGGACGGCCTCCTCTAATTTGTCTGGCATAATTCTTCCCCTGTCGTAAAATTTCCTGCAAAAAACATACCACAAAACCCCGACTGTCGCAAATACGGTTCAAACTACATCCGATTTAGTTTGAAGAATAGGATATGTATCTAACCTAGACAAGGATATTGCGATAATACTCCGGCCTGAAATCGTTAGGGGACTTCGCTCACAAACTTTCCTTGCAAACTATCCCAAGAGTATATCTGTTCAAATGTTTCCTTGATATGCTTGCCTTTACATTCGGCAATGTAGCATTTGGATTCCTCTTCCGGCGCGCAAATTTCATGTTCTCCTTCGTAGATAATCTCTTTATTTCCGTCTCCGTTACGATCTTCAAAACGCACTTTTGCCGCCAACTGTTCAGTCCCCGTTGCTTTTACAAGCATAGCAGACCAGACCTCCTCTAAATTGCCGTTGCGAAACCAATACAGACGGTACGAACTGCTCACGGGCACACATGTCCCTACGATCGGATTGTCCTCTGCCAGAAAGAAAGGGGCCTGACCCTCAATGAGCTGGAGAGGAGTGGGATCAAACGCTGGGCCGTAGATCGAACATTCAGCAAGCGTTTTCCCATACCATTCTCCCTCTCTCCTGTTAAACCAAACAGGACAAAGCGTTTTCGTATATCCAGGAGCAACCGGCCCTACAAATGCCATGACAAGATCTCGGAAAGTTACGGCGCGCCAAATTGATTGAACATCTACGCCAAGTTTTTCATCCAAATAGGCGCGCAAGGAAACATCCTCATCAGCAACGCCTGACAAAAGAGGTTGATCTTCAAAGAATATATCGTTGACAAACTTCTGACACTCTTCCATATTTTCACTGTCCCGGCAAAGAACGCGCGTATGATTTTTGGCGACAATCTCTTTTAATTCTGTTTGGGATTGGGAATACCCTTCCTTTTCAAGAGCATCGGAGGATTCTTTGGCCGGCGTTGCTTCTGTTTCAGACGATCCTTCGATGCGGTCCACCTGAATATGAAAAGGAGGCGCATCCGTCACCTCACCAATGTACCGAACCACGCCCTTGATCGCAACCTCTCTGTTTGCGATTTCGGTATAGACCTTGCCGTCAAACAAAAAAGAAACATACGCATCTAAATTGTCTCCCGCCAAAGGGATGCGCACGGCTTGATCGGGCGTCTTCCCTGATTCTGCCAGCTCATACGGCAAACCAAACCATACGCCGTCATTGCGAACAATCCTTCCTGTCAATTTAATCTCCTTGCCGTCGTATGCTTGGGGATGTTGCTGAATTTCCCTAAAAGATGAGAATGTCTCTTTTTGGTTTAACAAAAAATATCCTACTCCTCCCGCAAGGAGTGTTGCGAGCAAGACAACGAGAACAAATGGACGACCAGATATAAAGGTGCGCATAATGTTATTGTTTGAATCTTAAGAAACCATTTCATCATTTTTTCGTATCTAGGGAGTTCTGTCAACATCCTCCTGCGCAAGTTCAGTGCAAACTACATCCGATTTAGTTTAAACATAAGAATCAATAAGCCCGCGAGGGAGACACAAAAAAGACGCGGGGCATCATGCTCCTGATTTTCTCTTTACAGACATAATGGAAAGATGGCCAAAAATCCCGGCCGCGCTCGCGATAAGCAAAAGATTTTTAATGATATACTGGCCCTCCAGCGTTGGCGCCAAGAATCCGCTCCATGTTTCCTGCGGCAAAAACACCAGAGGCATAAAAGTTGTTGCCATGTGGAAAAAGAGCAAAGGCATAACCACGCGCTCCATGCGCGGAACGACAAACAATATGCCGATAAGACACTCAAAGAGTCCAAACGCAACAAGAAAAACGGAAAAATCCATAACGGGAATGGTCTTTTCAAACAAGCTCCGCACCAATTCGCTTGCCGGACTCAATCCAAAAACCTTTAAAATACCAAACCAAAAAAATACCGTAAACAACCCCGCGCGAGAAAGCGGGAGCGCGAGTTTTCTAAAGAAAGATATGAGAAACGCGTCCGCGGTTCTTATGGGAATCATACACATAGTGTACAGCGTGTTTCCAATCGGCGCAAAACAAAATCCGCGGACCCGGCCCGCGGGCGCGCAAAGCCGCCGCTTTCTTTACTTTTCTTTATCACTGGCAATTCTTTTGAAAAGCCAGATGCCTATAAGAACGGCGTCAACCAGCAAAACTGCCCATGTAATGAAACCGAGCGCGTTGTATCCGTATCCCATCATATGATTGATTATATTGCGTATTTTGTTAACACTCCTCCTCTGACCTTTCTTTTATAATACCCTAAAATCAAACATCATGCCCGCTTCCAAATGCTCGGCAATATGACAATGCGCCATCCATTCCCCCGGATTGGAAACATCCAATAGAATATCAACATATTCTCCCGCGGGAACAAGAACCGTGTCTTTCCATGCCAAATTCGTTTGCGGCGCGCCATCGCGGTCAAGCACCAAAAATTGCTGTCCATGAAAATGAACGGGGTGTTGCATGGGGTGAGCAGAACCCGCGTCATTGGCAATCCTGATTTTCACGACATCGCCGGCTGTAAAACTCCAGTCAATATCCATATTTGCTTTGCCCGTATCTTGGTCAACAATCTTCCATTCCGCGGCTCCGGCTTTTACCGTCTCGTTCATCATGTGCATGGTATCTTCCCACTCAATGCCTCCGTCAAGAACTCCGCTCATCATACCCATTCCGCCCGTGGCAGGCAAAGCCGAACCGCCCATCATGGTTCCGTCCGGCATCATGTGCCCTCCGGACGCACTCATCATGCCGGGCATATCAAGAGTAAGAGCGAGACGCTTGTCAATCGGCCTGTCAAAATATTGGCGATATGGATCAATGCGTTTGATTGCGGCGGCATTGGCGCGAAGCTCCGCGAACGCCACAGCGTAAGACGGCAAAATTTCATCTGCCGAAACCAAAACCTTTCCAAGCGCGTAGGTCTTATCCGGAGTTTTATTCAAAAGCGCGTACTCTCCCTCGTTCTCAAACAAAACTTCTACAACCGTTCTTTCTGAAGGCCCTATAATAACGGCGTCTTTCCATTCTTCTTTTTCGGCGGCGCCTCCGTCTCCCCCGACAAGCTTCATGACGGCCCCGGAAACCGCAAAGTTAAATGTCCTAGTGTTGGCCGCGTTGATAATATAAAAACGGATGATCTCGCCTTTTTTCGCTTCAAGACGATAGTCCGGCTCGCCGTTCACCAGCATTACATTGCCGAATCTGCCCATAAGAGCGTGATCGGCTTCGCTTTTGCTTAAACGAATCCGGTCATCTTCTATAAGAATATCGTCAAGAAAAAGAGGAAGTTCGCGGTTTACCGGATTCCAATAGTCCCGCTCCGCCGGCTCCACGAGGTATCCGCCGTACAGCCCAAGCTCCTGCGCGTAATCCTCGCGGACATGGGGATGATACCAATACATGCCCGCGTCCGGAAACGCTATGGTGTATGTAAAAGATTCGCCGGGCCGCACCGGTTTTTGCGTAATATCCGGCACGCCGTCAAAAGCGTTGTCCAGCCGAACACCGTGCGAATGAATTGTTGTGTTCATATCGGTATCATTCTTGAAAACAACGGCAACCTCCGCGCCCTGTTCCGCCTTAATCAAAGACCCCGGGATTGAACCGTTATACGCAAGCATTCTATATGTGCCGTTGCCAATCTTTTTCTTCACAAAACCCGCGGTAAGATTATATGTATCGCCGTTTTTTAACTCAACGATTTCCGCGGATTTTGCCAAAGGCAATCCGGCAGTATCAGAACTTGAGTACCCGCCGCTCGCGCCGTACGGCGCCTTACTTAAATTAAAAAACAGAAAGATGGCCCCGATAACGCCAAAAACCGCGATACCAAAACCGATGAAAGGATATTTTTTATTCATATATGCAATTTCCGCTCCACCCGCTTAAGCAGTACCGCGTTTGTGGCAACAATAATTGAAGATGCCGACATAAGCAAAGCGGCAATTTCGGGGCGCAACGACCATCCAAAAGAATTATAGAACACGCCGGCCGCGAGAGGAATAGCCAATACATTATAGATTGCCGCCCAAAACAAGTTCTGCTTCATTTTGGTTACGGTCGCCTTGGAAAGCCGCATGGCGGCCACAATGTCGTAGGGATCTGATTTCATAAGCACGATATTTCCCGTTTCTATCGCCACATCCGTGCCTGCTCCAATGGCAATGCCGATATTCGCCTGCGCCAAAGCCGGAGCATCGTTGATGCCGTCTCCAACCATAGCCACAAACTTGCCCTCATCCTGAAGTTTTTTAACATACATTGCCTTTTCTTCGGGAAGCACTTGCGCGAAATAGCGGTCTATGCCAAGCTCGGCCGATACCGCCCTGGCCACCTGCTCATGGTCTCCGGTAATCATGACAACCTCAAGCCCAAGCTCTTTGAGTTTTTGAACGGTCTTTTTCGCGGTCGCGCGCGCCGTATCGGCAACGCCTATGGCTCCTGCCGCCTGCCCGTCAATTGCGACAATGCTCATGGTGTTTCCCGTGGCAAGAAGACGGTCAATATCTTTTTTTATTGGCGACAAATCAATGTTGTTTTGCCTCATCAGCCGTTCCGTGCCGGCAAAAACAAACTTTCCGTTTACCACAGCTTTCACTCCCTGGCCGCCGATGCTCTCAAATTTTTCCGTCTTTTCATTCGCCTCAAGGCCGTTCTTGCGCGCTTCCTCTAAAATGGCAAGGCTGATGGGATGGTTTGAACCACGCTCCGCGCAAGCGGCAACCAATAAAACCTCGCGCGCGTCATATCCTAAACGAACGACAACTTCAGTTACTTTTGGCTTGCCTTCAGTAAGCGTGCCGGTTTTATCCAAAACAATAGCGGTCAAGCGGGACACATTCTCCAGCGTGGCCGCGTCCTTGATAAGAATGTTGTGTTTGGCCCCAATGCCCGTACCCACGGCAACCGCCGTTGGCGTGGCAAGCCCCAAGGCATCGGGACATGCGATAACAACCGTTGACACAGCGAATGTGAGCGCGGCAAGCAGACCCGCTCCCGCGCCAAAATACCACCCCAAAAACGCCGCGAATCCAGAACCAATCGCAAGAACAACCAGCCAGCCGGCGGCTTTGTCTGCTATGCGCTGTCCAGGAGCTTTGGAATTCTGCGCGGTTTCCACCATTTGTATAATCTGCGCCAATACTGTCTCCGATCCCACTTTTACTGCTTGAACCTTTACAAAACCGGTAAGATTTACCGATCCCCCCACGGCGTCCGCTCCAATGGTTTTAACAACCGGGATGGATTCTCCGGTAACAAGCGACTCGTCAATGGAAGTTTCGCCTTCAATGATTTTTCCGTCCACCGGCACCTTGTCTCCGGGCCTCAACACCACAATATCGCCCCGAAGGATTTGCGCGCTGGGAATGTTGATCTCCTTGCCCCCGCGAATGACATTTGCTTTTGGCGGCACAAGATCAAAAAGCGCGCGCAAGGCGTCTGAAGTTCCGCGGCGCGATTTCATTTCCATCCAGTGTCCAAACAACACGAAAGTAACAAGCAAAGCCGCCGCCTCGTAAAATGTTTCTGAACCAGGCCGTATGAAAGTCAGCAAAACGCTAAAAAGATAGGCCGCCAAAACGCCGGTCGCGATAAGAACGGCCATATTGAGCTTCCTGGCTATAAGCGAATAATAGGCGCCGGTGATAAAGATTGAGCCGGTCCAAAAAACAATCGGCGTTGTAAGAATAAAAAGAACCCAGTTTACCGGAATGGGCGCGGGAAGGTTGAGTCCAAAAAAATTGATGCCCACCGGCGAATACAAGAAAATGGGAACGGAAAGCAGAAGCGAAACAAGAAACCTGCGGCGCATATCCGTTTCCATATTCTTGGCCATCGCGGGATTTGTCATTGCCGCTTCGTGATCCATATGGCTCCCCTCCACTCCTGTCGGGGCAGGCATCTTTTGCATGCCGTGTCCGGCATGTTCGCGACTGCCTTCCGCGGCCTTTTTCTTCTCCAAAATCAAATCCATGCCGCACCCCGGACACTTGCCGGGTTCGGTTTTTTGCACTTCCGGGTGCATGGGGCAGGTATACACAATATCCAACGCGCTCTTTTTCATGTATCTGTATACTAACGCAAAAGAAATAAAAAAGCAGGATGCGAGATCCTGCTTTGACTGGTCTCACAAACTTTCTATGGGAGAGAAATTTTTGAGTCGGTAGCCCATGCCAAATTCCGTAATAATCCACCGTGGATTATCGGCATCATCCCCAATGCGCCGCCGTACCTTCTGAACCAGTTTGCGCAAGGTGGCTTCTCTCACCTCTTGCCCCCACACGGCCATCATAATACGGGATTTTGTCCCAAACTGACCGCGCGCTTGCGCGAGGCATAAAACCAACGCCCTCTCCCTTTCGCTGAATCCGATCGGGAGACCGTCCAAAAAAAATGTTTCTGCCTGTAAATCTGCCGCCAAAACACGATCTTTCGGCATACATTTGCTCCTTCAAGGTGCGGAATACCGCAATAGTAGCGCAATCTTTCACCGTGTCAACCGTTAAAAAGAAAACCCGATCGTTAAGATCGGGCGTTACAAAGATACGATTGTCACCACGCTTTTATCAGATAAATTCCAAAAGATAAAATCTTCTCTTATCTCAAAATCTTCCCGATCCTCCTGGGGTATGCCATAGTAGGCCGTCTTAAGGCGCGATATCCAATCGCTCGCCCGCGCCTTAACTTCAGCCTCCCCTCCAGCAGAAAAATAAATTGTAACCGTTTCGTCTGGGAATGAAACTCTTGGCGGTAAGCTCTCGATAAGCGCTGCCAGAATAATTTGCGGAAATTCTACAGCCGCTTCCCAGGAATCCCCTGGGATATCGGGGTCTGGATGCCTGACGCAATATCTTATTTGTGCCACAGAATCCTCCTATGGACAATATCAAAATAAACCGCGCTCACTATAGAACACAAAAAAAATACTGTCAAAACATACTGCCGGCAAGCACGGCAAGCGTCAACATATACACTTTTTTCTCCTCATCATATATACTACCAATAGCTATCAAAACAGAAATTGCAAAGGAGACGAAAGCGACTATGACCACAGCCACACTCACCTCCCGAGCCGGGATAAATGAAGGATGGATCCAAGCGGTCACCAGACGAGACCTCCACCTGTACCTCCTTTTCTGGACAAACATTCCGGAAGACAGGCGAAACATGTGGATATTAAGAGAAATCCAACAAATCTCAACTGGGAAAATTGCCCTGCTGACGCGAGAGGATCCCGCCCAAATAGAGATCCGCACAATTGGGATGTGCGGAAGCGACAATTGTATCACCTATGCAGTTTCACCAAATGTCGAGGAAAAATTAGCCCAACTAAAAGAATGCCTATACGAGCTGGCATTAGTCATAACCGGGCTACCTCGATTCAATACTCAAGCTCTGGCGCCCATGTTCGCATTTACCTATGCCATTGCCGCCATGGCAAACGCCAAGGACTGGTATCGGCGAGAAGTATGGGACCAGCCCGTAACACATCCAAAACGCAAAGAAGAAGTTCAAAAAGACACCAACCGAATGGCCGCGATCATGCGAGATCCGGAATTTAAAGAACACTTCCTGAACTGGATGAATGAACAGCCGGAAACCGTCTTCCGGCAAAACTAAACCAACCCCCCATCCGCGGCGGGGTTTTTCTTTAGCCCATTGCTTTTCTTTCGGCGGAAGAAAACGAGGTAAGCCAAAAAATAAACGGGCGGCGCAGTTTCTCAACAACCCATGTTTCGTCTTTCACAATCAAAGGCTTATCCGCCTTAAAACGAGCCAGCAAGGATAGCGTTGCCTGCAAATCCGCGGAAGACAACCTGTTGTGCTCCAACAAAAAACTTTGTTTCTTGGTCATACATGCACAATACCACAAAAATCTCAAGAAAGCAAAAAGATTTCTCCAAGCATAATCAAGCATCCCGCCGCGAGAGAAACGAATATCACAACCCGCCAGCTCATTTTCTTATTCCAAACGCTCATTATATATACACTATCCCCCGCGCCATATTCGCGCAATAAAAAAGGCCGGGAATTCATCCTGGCCAAAGTTTCTTGAGGAAAGAAAGAATAATTTGACAAACCCATGTTCCGCGCGGAACAGCAGGAGTCCGCAACGCTTCTGATGCTTCAGAAACGAACGGCGGACCAAACTCCAATTGGAGCATCTCCCCTAAATCTTGGGGCAAAAGCTCATTGGGCCATGACCACCCGCAAGTGTGACAATGGACATCGCGCAAGCGATGTCTTATTTCTACTCCTCTGACTCCTCCCCTGCTTGTTCCACAATTGGGGCACTGTCCGCGCCTGTATCGCTGAACCGCAACCAGGAGAGTAAGTCCCTCTTGTGGCTTCATCCTTGCCACCTCCCACAAAATCCGTTGTCATATCGGTATCACATTCCACCGCTCTTGTCCACCCGCGCCTACCGCTTGCGTTTCTCCAAAAACCCGTTGAGAAAAACCGGCCCCATCCCAAAAATCTTCTCATACGGAGAGAGCTCTCAAACACAGGGTTCATAAAAAAACAAAAAAGTTTAAGAAATTGCCTCCTTAAAATGATCAGGGCTCCTCAAATCCACTCGTAACGAGTTTCATTGGGAGCCCTTGGTGCTCTGTATTCTCCTGGCGCAGGAGCACGCTATCGCCAGAATATCCCTGTTAAGTTCCCCCGCGGACCGGGAATCGTCTGCGCGGAAGAACCAGCTGTCATTTGGAATCGGAAGCCCGCTGGCGACTTTCCAGTTCCCATATTAAATCTTAATGCAAAAATGTCAAGCCCACCTAGCCCGTCATAAGCACTCCTTATCTCCACAAAAAATCTCGCGCCCCACATAGGGCGTAAGATCCTCAAGGTTTTTACGGAGACCAACTTAGTTAAACTAAGTTTCGCCCCATGAAGAATCCACGCGTGGCTCGGCTTTCTTTTTTGAAAAAAATCGGCGGCTGTTTTATTTTACTATAATCTCCAATAATTCTGGAAATTCCTCTGTCCCCATGTCGCCAAGTGTGTAATGTCCATGCCCTTTCAATTCTATAACTTCTCCGCCCAATACTTGATGAAAAATTTTCAAACTTTCTTTGCCTTTATCCTCCTCGTCATCGGCGGTGAACATCACAATTTCACCCACGCGCGATTTTATGTCCTCATTAATCGTATAGGCATAAAATTCCTTTCCAAACTCGTCATCTTTATTGGGAATTTTCCACGGAGCAACAAGAATAAGCTTGAAAACTTTTCTTTTTGTCTCACCAAGCCAGCGAACCAAAAAAGCGGAGCCGCAACTATGCCCAATTAAAATTGTGTTCTCGTTGACTTCGTATTTTTCAAATTCGGCTTTGAATTTTTGATAATTTGGCTCCCATGGGTCGGGCATAAGCGGCGTTTCCGCTTTTATACCAATGGCGATGAGATGTTGTTTGAGCCACGGAATCCAGTGTTTGTCATAAGTCCTCGTTTCAGGATTCATAGCTTTCTCAATATATGAGGGACAGCCGTGGATTATTACGCAGTTTTGTCTTTGAGTGCTCATAAACTTTCCAAACGATAAATATCAAAAGCGACTTCTTCGTACGGATGAACACTTTTTACTTTCTCAATAACTTCTTTCAAAATTTCTCGCGGCACAATTACTTCAACTCTTTCTTCTTCAACCGCCTCATATTTTCCAGTTTTACCAATAGCGGGATTTGTTTTTTCGTTACCGCGAAAACGACCCGTGCCGCGAGAAGAAAAAGAGCAGAAGTCATAGTTTCCAATTTTCCCAGCTCCGGCTTCGCTGAGAGCTTGGCGCACGATATCAGCGTGAGAGAGGGGGACAAAAACAACAAGTTTTACATTTTTAGTTTCCATAATTATTTTGAGCTTTTATCTACCAACTTTGCGAGTAGATTTATAACGAAACCAACTTAGTTGAACTAAGTTTCGCGCCAAAGAAACCATCCTCACTATACTTAAAAGAAAATCTTACTGCGGCTTTGCATGCGAGCAATTCACCATCCATTGCATCCCAAACTTGTCCTTGAAACTTCCGTAATAATCCCCCCACGGCTGGTTAGCAATGGGCATTTCCACGACCCCTCCGGCAGAAAGCTCCTTAAAAATCCTGTCTGCTTCTTCTTTGCTTTCCGGATGAATGGAAATATGCACATTATTGCCCTGCACAAGATTTTGCCCAAGAGATTCCAACGCATCGGTTCCCATAAGCACCGCGTCTTTCCCCATTGCCAAGCCGATATGCATGATTTTGTTTTTATCTTGCTCCGGTATGGTTACGCCCTCCATGGGCATATCCTTAAACCGGACAAGCGCGGTAAACTCTCCCCCAAACACGGACTTATAAAAATGAAACGCTTCCTCCGTATTACCCGCGAAATTGAGATATATATTGAATTGCTTCATATAGGTTGTATTATACGCCGTGCCAGAAATAAATAAAGGGGACCTACGCTCTCTTCAAGACCAACTTAGTTAAACTAAGTTTTGCCCAACCAGAGGTACTTGACTTATTAAAGGTACCGTGTTATAATATAAAAAGTACGCTACTGCCTGTATAGTGGTGGCGGAATACCTACTGAAGAAGTGGGTACCCCGCCGCTACTATACTTATGCGGCACGCTCTCCTCGCTCAAGAGTTTTAACTCACCGAGCCTGGAAGAAGGAGAAGATCATGGCGACGCTTGAAATAGAGCGCACGAGAACCGGCAAACCCGCCTACTGGGTAGGCGGGGGGAGTTTCACAAGCACCTTCCGGGGGAGGTATATCCTCACCCGGAATGGGGACCTGGCCAAGGCCATCTTTATTCGGCGGACGGGGGACCTGGCCTCGAGAGAGGACCAAGTCCTCGTCTCCCTCAAAGAGGGATACTTCCTGGTGGAGGTGGATGGGTCCCTCGGCGCCCGGGGGACCATCGAGGACCTGCGAATGAAAATCCGTAAGATCAAATCTATCAACTCCACCCTGGCTGAGGTGGAGGAGGTGAGGTCCGAGGATCTCCCCTTCTCCACAGATATCATCCCTGCGGGGGTGGCGAGCTCACTGCTCGTCTACCACAACAGGGACGGATCAGGGTTCGCGGCGGCATAAGAAAAATCTGCGAACCCAAATGGGGCTGTACAGGATTACAATACCTGGCAGCCCCTTTTCATTTTGACATTTAAAATAACAGAGAAGACCAACTTAGGTAAACTAAGTTTTGTTACAAATAAAAAGGGTCGCCACCCAGCGATGACGACCCCAGAATTAAATATTTTCTCTGCACTGGTTAATAATATCGCGAAGCTTTTCAGTTTCTTGGCGGGCAGATTCCGCAAAGTCGGGGCCCCTTGAAGCAAAGATGATGCGGCGCGAGGAGTTGATAATCATGCCATGCCCGCGGCTATCTTGACCGGCGGAAACAACCGCCTTCACATCGCCGCCTTGCGCGCCAATGCCCGGAATGAGAATCGGCATATCGCCGATAAGTTCGCGGACTTCGCGGAGTTCATCGGGATAGGTTGCGCCAACGACAAGCGCGCAGTTGCCGTTCTTATTCCACTCGCTTGCCACGCACCGCGCAACCAAGCGATAGAGCGGCTCGCCGCTTACCAACAGATCCTGAAACTCCCCCGCGCCCGGATTGGATGTGCGGCACAGAACGATAATCCCCTTCTCCGCCCGCTCAAGGAACGGCCGAAGCGCTTCGGCTCCAAGATACGGACTCACCGTGATCGCGTCCGCGCGCAAAAATCCGAATGCCGCCTCCACATAGCCCGCATTCGTGGTACCAATATCCCCGCGTTTGGCATCAAGAATCACCGGAACGCTCGGCGCAATGGCATGAATATGCGCAATGGTTTGTTGCAGAGCAACAATACCTTCGTCACCATGCGCTTCGTAAAACGCGCTGTTGAGCTTATACGCGCACACAATGTCTTCCGTAACTTCCACAATTGCGCGATTAAACGCAATTATGGTAGCGCCCTTGCTGTTGCCCCCTTGATGAACAAAATCAGGAATCTTGGCAAACTCGCTATCAAGTCCAACGCAAACAAAATTGCCTTTGGCCCACTGGACTTCCAGCATTGCTCTGAAGTTTCCGACATCCATGCTGACATCCTCCTAGTTTGCCAGATGAAACAGCAATTGTGCTATTGGTATGTTATTGCAAAAATATTTTCCTATCAAGAAAAATTCGCCTTGGAGATAAATAAAATGAGCGACCCTTTGCAGAGCCGCTCATACTGAAATCGCATCCTCATCACCCTACTCAAAGCGTTCAATCAAGTATCCCGAAGGAACTTCGAGCGAACCAGGGGTGATGCCATCCCATCTAATCAAACCATTTACCACCATTGGGCTCAACTTAACCGAGTTAAGTTCTGCCTCAACTAATAATTGCTTTTCACCGTACCAGATTTCCCACTAAAAAATAGTCCAACCAAAAGTAAGTTTACTGCCTACTGCTTGATCGCGGCCTCAAGTTTTTCCGGCTCGTCCGTTCCGATGCGATAGATTCTTCCGTTTTGCATGGTGAGCTCAACGGCGTCAAAGCCGGAAACATTAAAAATCCACATCTTCGGCCAGAACCGCAACCTGATGCCCCAACCGTAATACCAATGATTTTTTACTTTTCTGACTGTAGCAATATCGGTTAGCGAAAACTTTTTGCAAAAAATTCCCCAACCAAAACAAATTTTCAAAAATTGTTCGTGAATGGAAACGGTAAGCGTTGAAAACGAAGCGAGAATAAACAGAATAGGTGCCATGATGAAGGTACCGGCAAAATTGGCGCCGGAATCGTACGAAGGAGTTTCGGCTCTGGCCGTAATTTGAATCCACGCGAAAAACACCAGCACGACAAGCGTAATAACCAGCATCAGGTAACCAATTTGAGTGTGTTTGTATGTGATCATAATTTTTTCAATTTAATATCCAGGTTGCGTAGTTTAAATACAAAGCAAAAC
>JACQMR010000008.1 GCA_016203455.1 Candidatus Wildermuthbacteria bacterium | reverse complement strand
GTTTTCATATATATCTAAAGTATATACAACGGTTAATACTCTGTCAAACCTGCAAACGAAGAAATTGAATATACCAAATTTTTGCTATATGCGCATACAATAAAAAAACCGTCTTATCGCAAAATTTTGAATCTTTGCGAGAAGACGGCTATTCTAAGTTTTCCCTCGTAGTCGTTCCCGCAGCCAGCCGGTATCGCGGCCTGCGCGTAAAAACTTACTCGGCTTTTTTCTGCGCACCGCTTTATATGTATCAGTCAGGATCCTTTCAAGGCCGGCGGCACCCAATATATAAGCCACAGCACCCCAAAGATTTGTCGGTTGTCCAAAAAACAACGACAGTACGATAGCGCAGAAAGTAAAAACAATAGGAGTACGAAAGAATTGACGGATTGAGAATGATTCCCATAAACAATCCTTCCATGCTCCGAAAAACGCAACCACGAAACTCGCAATGATAGAGCCTCCGATAGCGATTGCTGAATACAGATACACTTGATAACTCCTTCAGCGATTTACTAAATCAAAGCATACATCAAATTAATAATACATACAAAAATAAGGCACTAGTGCCACAAACGAAGAAACTGGATACGCCACGCGTAAGAAAACAAAAACGCCCTCCTCGCGGAGGGCGTTTTTGGCCCGGAAAAGCGGTAAGCCGAATTCTGTCTTCTCGTTCCCTTACGAAAACAAGAGAGGCAATCATCTATCTGTCCCGTACATTACTCTACGGGATCAAGCGAGCTACCTTTCCAGAAACACCACATGAAAGCGATCTCTCTGGTTTGCTCTTGCACCCGGGCAGGATTTAGCCGTTTCACCCCCAAGGTTGCCCTTGGGACTCGCCCGCCCCTTTGGCGGGCGCCGGTTTCTTTCAAAACCAGGCGTCTCTGCTCGCACCTCTCATTCATTAAAAAATAATGAATGGCTGGGTATTACCCAGACCTGTTTATCCGCCCATGAGGCGGAGAGTGTTCGGACTTTCCTCCCTTCGCCGCTTCTCATGTTTTGCATAAAAAACGGCAAAGAGTAACTGCCTTGCTTTCCCGGACTTATGTATTATACAACGAACAACCAATGTGTCAAATCCAATTCCTGCGGACAAGTTCTTTTTCTGCAAACAAGTTCTCCCCCCGCTCCAAGTTCTCCCCCTCGCTCCTTATTCTTACCCACTTTGTTTTCTTACCCACTCTGTTGCAATTCTATGCAATTGCATAGAATTGCAACAAGAATCCATAACATCCACACCGATACAACACAAACCCAATACAAACATAGCAAAGACAATCCCGGCTATGTATCTAAATGCCACCAAGAAACTTTTTTAATAAACTCATGAAAAGCTTCCTCTCCCATCAAAATCCACGAATATCTTCCTGAATTTTGATGGGATGGGGAGATATTGGAATTAGACCAATATCTCTCCCCGTTATTGCTAGGAGACCCAGACAAACCCGCCTTGCGTCTCCTTCCCGCCTCGGTGTCCGAGGATCGGGTTGCCACTATTCTTCATAGCGGCAAGCTATCCTCCTTCGCATTTTCACTATCGCATCTTCGTTATCACTTCGAGCTACGGAAGGACACTTTGCCGCTATGAAACTATTGTAAAAAACTCCCCACTATTCAGATTTCTATGCTTCGCTAGACTCCACATACAAATCTGAGTTATGGAGAGAAGCGAGCTTGTTTCACAACAAGCTCGCTTCTCGGTTGAAGATTTTTTAGAGATTCTTCAACTCTTGAATTAGCTCACCATTCGTGCCACCTCCTTTATCCGTTCTTCGCTACCAGGCAGGTGCCATTGCACCTGCCTGGTTTGACTTTCCCACTCCCTCCACTCAACGCCAAGCGGAGGGTTTTGAGTCAGATCCATCAGGGGTCCGGCCGCCCCGATCGACGGCCGATTAGTGTAGTCGGCCGTGGCTACCCAGAATTCCGGGTCGGCCGCAAGGCCTAGCCCCCAGTGCGCCTCGCCCCCAATGGAAATTACTAACTTACGATCCCCCACATGGGGGATCACGATGACCTCCCGATACTTATGGGGGGACGGTCCTAGGACCGTCCATTCCGCAATCATTATCCTGCAGGGCCATTGACCGAGACTCGCCTCCCGGCGAGCCTCAACGATCTCCTCCGTCACCTGGCCCGTCAAGGCCAGGGCCACAATATTACCCGCCATCCCCCGCAACGAGGGGAATGGCGCCGAGAACGCGGTGACCACCGCGTTCAGACCCTCGGGGGTTTCCCCCGAAAACCGCAACTTTCCAACTAATACCGTCTTTTCCACAATATCCTCCTTCTCTCCTTCACCCACCCATTGTAAATTTTGAGCAGGTAATTCTTGGCACCAACCGAATTACGATTTTCGTAATCCCGTTGGTGCCAAGAAGTGTTTTTAAAGAACTTTGGGATTCCTATATCCCATCAAAATCCATTACTCTTTATTCGTACTGAACTTTGATGGGATGGGGAGATATTGGAATTAGACCAATATCTCTCCCCGTTATTGCTAGGAGACCCAGACAAACCCGCCTTGCGTCTCCTTCCCGCCTCGGTGTCCGAGGATCGGGTTGCCACTATTCTTCATAGCGGCAAAGCGAACACTAACTCTGTTTGCGCTCCAATTCTTTCGTTATTCCAAGTGTGTCTGCTAATGTTCACTTTGCCGCTATAAATATGTTTCAAAGAACTTCCCACTGTTCAGCCCTCCATTCCTGAAGAACTGAATTGTGGAGGGAAGCGGGCTTGTTGTGAAACAAGCGCGCTTCCCCTTGGCGAACCCCTACCTAGTCTAGCCCCAGGTAGAGGCGAATCGCCCTGATCTTTTGATTCGCCGCTCGCCATTCAGGCGAGCGGGCGCGGAGTTGAAACACGGCGTAACCCGCCTTGTTCAACTCCTCGCATGCATCGGCGCACACCCCGATGCCCCATTGCCCCCCCTCCACCACACAAAGGTGGTGGAGGGGGTTCCCCTTGTTTTTGTCAATGCCTGCTATGAAGCAAGCACGACACTCGCCTAGACCCGGAGGTGCCTCGGTAACCTCCTGGTTAGGCATATCGGCTGGCCCTTTCCGCCAGCCGATATTTTGTCTATGACCGCATCCCCTAACTAGAATCAAAAACCCCATATTGCCTCCGGCGCGCTCCTATGGCTAAAAGCGCGCTCACAATACTCGCTATGTTTTTCATAGCGGCAAGGCGAACACTAACTCTGTTTTTCGCTCCAATCATTCAACAATCTTGAGTGTATCTGGGCTAATGTTCACTTTGCCGCTATAAAACTATTGTAAAGAACTGCTCTGCAGTACAGATATATACTAACATGGATTGTATATTTTGTCAATCCCGCGCAGGTACATTCTACCCTACATTATATTCCAAATCGCAATTAGCTCCTCTCAATAAACCGCTTCAGATACGTATTCCCGCATAAAAAATCTCCCCCAGAAAAACCCGGCGGGAGATTAAAACTACTCACACAAAGCGTCCATGCCGGAAGCGCCGGCCAAAGCATAGCGTTCTTGCGGAGATAGAGAAGGGTCCGCAAGGGCGCGATGAACGCGATCCCATTGCGCCCCCAGCGATAAAATCCTATGAGGAACGCGGTTCCTTTCTTGCTCGGCAAGAACGGGAGTTGAGCACAAAGAACCAGGTTGCTGTAGCATAACCACCTTCACAGCGCAAGCAGTTTACATGCTTTGCGCTAAAGCTGGGCGCAGTATAAACCAATCCGCGCCAAAACACAACCCGCCCGTTCATCCTTAACCCCGTTAAGGTGTGAATAACTCTTGTTTCAATTCTATGCAATTGCATAGAATTGAAACAAGAGTCCATGGCATCCACACCGAGGCAATACAAGCATAGTACAAGCATAGTAGGGACTGTCCCTACTATGCAAAGATACTATACGGTACTATACAAAAGAGGGCTGGGCTAAAACGGGAAGATATAAAAGCAAGATGGGGCGACTTTGTTTCCGGTAATCAAAACACCGTCTTTTATCAAGAGTTCTTTTTTGCGTTTGAGTCCCCCGGGACCGGAATACCCGCGCAATTCCCCGGTTGCAGAAACCACTTTATAACAAGGAAACTCCGCCGGATGCTTGTTGCCCGCCATAATTCTCCCGATAGCCCTGGGAGAAGTTCCGCATACCCTAGCCATTTCTTTATAGGTAACCGCTTTACCCCGCGGAATATCTTTGAGCAGTATAATCGCCTTGTGCATAAATATGAACCCGTATCTTGTATCTCGTATATTGTATCTGGTATCTGGAATGCAAGATACATTCACTTCAATTGAAAAATCGGGCCGAATGAGAAATTAGTTTTTTGATTATTGGTTAGTTGTTTTTGTTATGCGTGGTTTGAAGTTTGAACACTATGCCAAGCCCTGACTTAATATAAACGGAAAAATAATTGCATGACCAGAGATTAGATGATTAAGAATATGCCAGACAGTCACAGAACCATTTTTTTGTCCCTAGTTTTTCATATAAGATACAACATACGAAATACAAAATACAAATGCTATGAGATATTCGTCATCTGTTATCGGTTCTTTGTTTCTCAATATCCTTCTTCTTTATCCACGAGATTGGGGAGTGTTTCGCCGTTGCGAAACGCTTTGAGATTCAAAATAAACCGGTCTATCGCCCTGTCCAGATATTTTTCCGAAACCCAGGAATGATGAGGAGTAATCAGCACATGTTGCATATCCCACAACGGGCTGTCCGGAGAAAGGGGTTCCTCTTGCGTAACATCTAAAGCCGCGCCGCCAATACCGCCGGATTGCAACGCAAATATCAGGTCATCCTCTTTAATAATAGGCCCGCGGGCAATATTCACCAAAATCGCGGATTTTTTCATTAACGAGAACTTCTTCGCGTCAAACATATGCATGGTGGCAGGGGTCAAAGGCAAGGCGATAACCAAAAAATCCGCCTGCGGCAAAAGCAAGTCCATGTCCTCTGGCCCGCGCAATTCATCCACATACTCTTTTTTCTCGGCCGAATTCCTGTCTACGGCCAGCACCGCGCACCCAAACGCTTTGGCCAGCCGCGCGGTTTCTTTGCCAATGTCTCCGAGTCCAACAATAAGAACGGTTTTTTCGCAAAGTTCCGTGAGATCGCTTCTGCGGCTCCATGCGTGATTCTTTTGCGCCTCGTTCGCTTCTTTAAACTTTTTTACGAACGCAAGCATTGAACCGATAACATGCTCCGCTATGGGTATGGCATGAACCCCGGACGAGTTGCTCACCATAACCGCAGACCCTTTCACTTCTTGGGTAAGCAAGCGATCCACTCCGGCGGAAAGCGAATGAATCCAAGCGAGTTTTACGGCCTCCGCTATGGAAGGCATCCTCCTGTTTGAAGCAACCAGGATATCCGCGTTTTTCAAAGCGTCCCGAAGTTCTTTTTCTTGCGACATGAAAAACACCCGAATATCAGCTTCCGGCACTGCCTCGCGAATACGGCCGCAATGCTCCGTCCGCACAACATGGGATTTTTCTTCCCCTGAAATAATAATTATATTCATATATGCGCAGATAATTTCAAATGATACATTGCAAATTCAAAAACAATTTTAAATGCTCAATGACAAATGACTTACTGGGAAGCATTGTTTTTAAATTAAAAATTAGAAATTGTAGTTTGCTGCAAGCTACGAGCTAATTCTTCTTAACTCCTCATTAGAGTAGCGACCGCGCCCCGAGCTTTTGATCCAGCGCCTGGTTCACCATGCGGTCGGCCTCTTTGTTTTGTTCCCGCGGAACCGCCTTAAACAGCACCTCGGCAAAATCAACCTTCGCGTTCCACAACTCCAAAAAAAACTGCTGAATCTTGGGATGCTCAATCTTATACTGCCCGCTCGCCTGCTTTACCAAAAGCTCTGAATCCGCGCATACCAGCACCTTCGTTCTTTTCGCGCTTTCTTTTCCCCACGCGGATTTTATCTTCTTTAATGCCGAAATTGCCGCGCGATATTCCGCTTCGTTATTCGTGGTCTCTCCTATGTATTCGCCGTATTCCTTGAGCGTCTGGCCTTTTTCATTCTTAATAACCACCCCTATGGCCGCGGGACCCGGGTTCCCTCGCGCTCCGCCGTCCGTATACACGATAAATTTGTTCATGTTTTTTTCTTTCTCTTTTTCTTTGCGGTTAAAACCCGCGAAACCTCCGCCACAGGCGCCTGCGAATCGTAATACTTCATAAGCGCGGCTTTGAACTTCCCGATATTTGAATTTTTTAATCTAAACCCCGATGCCTGGGGATGGCCGCCGTAGGTTATAACATACTGCTTGGCGTGTTTCATGGCCCGCACCGTATCGTATCTCGCTGGAGCGCGCACGCTCCCAACGCTCTCTTGTTCCAGCTGTTTGTACACAAACGCGGGTTTATCGTAATCCTGCGACATGACGGAAGCAATACCCCCCAAAAGAATATAATCAAACTCTTTTCCTCCTTCAAAAATAATGGGGGCATCCGGGTCTTTCAAAACGCTCACGCGCGCCATGTCAGTCAGCATTCTCGCCCGTTCTTTTCTTTCTTTATGTATCTCCATTGATTTTTCAATCATCCGGAGAGCTTCCCTCTCTGAAGGGCAAGTAAGAATCCTGTACGCCGCGGGAAACCCGTCTTGCACATCCCGAACATTCAGAATGCCGATTATTTTGCGCGCTTTTTCCTCAATGTTCCGCAAAGAATCAAACTCGGGCAATCTAAAAAACACGCGGATCCCCGGACGCCACGAATCTTCCAGTGCCTCCAGCCCTTCCTGTATTATCTTCTCGTTGTCTTGTTCCTGGGGCATCATATCCGCCAGAGTCCCCAATGCCGCCAACTCAACCAAGCTTTTCTCCAGCGACTCGGCAATGGTTTTGCCCAGCATCTCTCGCGCAACCAGCAAAGCAAGTCCGCACGCGGCAAGCTGCTTAAAAGGATGCCTGTCTCCCGGCTGTTTTGGATCAACGATAATATCGGCGTTTGGCAGACGGTCCAAAATCTCATGGTGGTCAATCAGCAAAACCTCAAACCCCGCTTTTTTCGCCAGATCAATTTCTTTAAAATTTGAAATGCCGAGATCCGTGGCGCAGATCACGGCGGGAGCAAGCGTTTTCAATTCCCGTATCGCCTTGGGAGTAATGCCGTATCCGTCTATTTCTCGGTCGGGAAAATAGGTGCGGGCAATTTGGCCACCCAAACTTCGTATTGCCTGCTGGAGAATAATCGCCGAAGACACGCCGTCCATATCCGCGTCGCTGTATAGAATCAGTGTTTCCCCTTGCTTTGCCGCTTTCACCAGCCGCGCCGCAACTTTTTTAAGATTTTTTATCGCCATAATAATTCAATGCTTGCAATCCGGGCAAAACCGCGCCGGACAAAAAGGCGAGCATGGCCCCCCCGCCCGTGGAAACATGACTGAAGCTTTCGCGAAATCCGCCTCTCCCCAAAAAATCCCCGAGATTCCCTCCGCCAGCGATACTATAACACTTTGACTTAATAATTGCCCGCGCTATCTCCAGGGACCCGCTCGCATACGCGGCTAATTCATATTTTCCCAAAGGCCCCGCCCACACAACCGTTTTCGCGCCTTGTATGCGCCGCGTAAAATCCGCGATGGTTTTCCCGCCAATATCCAGAGCGTTTTCGTTGTCCGGCGCGCCGTCTTTTGGGAAAACCACGCGTTCGGGACGCGAGAAAACGATCTTTTTTTCCAGCGCTTCTCTTGCCAAAAGGTTCCCCACGAGCAGGGTGTCGGCAAATCCGCTCATTCGCTCAAGAAAAGGAAGCTTGCTCTCTATTTTCGCGCCCCCCACAATAACAACCAAAGGACGAGCGACATTTTTTGTAACGCGTTCCAAGACCGAAACCTCTTTCTGTAAAAGCAGTCCGGCTCCCGATGGAATCAGGCGCGGAACGCCAACGACAGACGCGTGTTCTCTATGGCATACGCTGAACGCGTCGTGTACAAACACTTCTCCCAGTGCCGCGAGTTCTGCCGCGAATTCTTGATCGTTTGCCGCTTCCCCGGCATGAAATCTTACATTCTCCAATAAAAGGATTTCTCCCGCTTTAAGATCCGCTGTCTTTTTTTTGACTTCGTTTCCAACGCAATCATGCGCCCTTTGAACAAGGACCCCAAGGAGTTCCGCCAGCCGTTTTCCCGCCGCATCCATTGAAAAACGCGTGTCAGTATCTTCCGGATCCCCCAGATGACTCAACAGTACGATTTTCGCTTCGCGCGCCAGTAAAAACCGGATCGTAGGCAAGGCCTGCTGTACGCGAAAGTCATCCGCTATATCCCCGTTGTCTTTTAGGGGGACATTAAAATCGCATCGCACCAGCACGCGTTTTCGGTCTACGGATAATTCTTGCAATAATTTCATTGGATAAACCTACTGAAACTTCAGAGTTTCTCCGGGCTGTAATACACTCCCCTTGTCAACTTTGCGCCCCCCAAGGACATGACCCAGTGCCTGCCGCAATCCTTCCGTATCCACTTCTTTGCGCTTTTGGGCTTCTTGCCCCTGCCTCTTCTGCCATGTTTTTTCAAAACGCGCCGGCTCTCTGCTGAACGCCTCCTGCAAAGAAACAGGTTTCGGGGAAGGAGAGCTCCGGGAAGATGCATGCACGGAGGATGCCCCTAGAGGCGCGGGGCGCGGCTGAACGATCGGCCGCGCGGGCGCGAAAGACGGTACAGGCGCGGGGCGCGGCTGGGCAACAACGCTTACCGCCGGCTGGCGGGTATTAAGCCCAAGATCAACCGGCCGGGAAACCGCTGTCCTTGCGGGACTCGCAAGCGGATTGGCGCCGTCTCCAGCGGCTTTAGAAATGATGGGAGCGGCCTGGGAATTTTCCCCTGCCGGACGCGTCATTTTTGCCCTGCACGCTTTGCAATAGACCGGCCGCTTGCCGTCCGGCTGAAAAACCACCTTCGTGTCTTTCCCGCATTTCGCGCATTTCGCGTCAAACAGCGGCCGTTCCGGAACGGGATTTTGCATAACGGGAATGGATTGTTTCAAACTTTCCTCATCAACTTTCGCCCATACGGCAATATTCTCCGCTACCGCGCTCTGGGCGGCCGAATAGGTCTTTCTGGTATACTCTATGATCTCATTCTCAAATGTTTTATCCGGAAGCTCCATGGGAGGAAGCGTCTGCGCGGAAAACGGCCTGCCGGTTAAGCCGTCAATCATTAATTTCACATAAATGGTATACTTTCCCAAATTCACAAAATCAGTTGCCAAAAACTCGGGGGTAAATTCTTTTTCCAGCCATTCCGCGTCTTCCGCCCCAACCCGAAACACCACCATGGTCCCCACATTTCCAAACACGGCATCTCGCACTTTTGCCTCGGTGCCCACGCCAAGCTGGGCGATATACTGATGGCTTAAAATCAAACATAACCTGTATTTCCTGGCTTCAGAAAGAATGTTCACGAAAGAATCGGACGCGAAATTCTGGAACTCGTCAATATACATATAAAAATCTTTGCGTTCTTCTTCCGGAATATCCACGCGAGACATGGCGGCAAGCTGGAGTTTTGTGATAAGCATGGCTCCCAACAGCCGCGAATTATCCTCCCCGATTCTACCCTTGGAAAGGTTGAGAATCAAAATCTTCCGGCCGTCCATGACCTCCCGCATGTCAAAAGAGGATTTTTCCTGTCCTATGATATTTCGTATTAAAGGGTTTGAGGCAAATTGCCCCACTTTATTCTGAATAGCCGCGGTCGCCTCAACCTCGTACCGTTGAGTATACCTGGCGTATTCTTGCACCCAAAACGCCTTTACCACGGGATCTGTAATTTTCCCTATCACATCCTTTCTGTAATCCACATCCACCAACATTCTGTTAATGCCCAAAAGCGTGGATCCGGGATACTCAAGCAGGGCAAGCACGGTATTGTTTAAAATATACTCCATGCGCGCGGACCATACATCCGGCCATATTTTTTTAAAGACGGACATTAACCCGGAAGCAACCAGATACCTGTACTCAACCCCCACGCTCTCCATGATATTGAAAGCGATTGGATACGCGGTATCCGCGGGGTTAAAATAAATGACATCCTTGATTCTGTGTTCGGGAACAAATTTCAGCATTCCCTCCGCCGCCTCCCCGTGCGGATCCACAAACCCCATGCCGTGTCCGTTTTGAATGTCCTGCACCGCCATGTTCTTTAACATCTCGGTTTTTCCCATGCCGGTTTTTCCCACGGCGTAAAAATGCCGTCTGCGGTCATCGGTTTTAATGCCAAACTTGCGCTCGCTGTTCCGAAAATTCGTTACCCCGAAAAAATTGATGTCCATATATTATTCAACGGGCAAGCCGGGAGGCGCCTCTCCTTTCTTTGCTCCAACGCGAGATACCGAGGCAGAGGGAGTAGTCATCTTTCCCGGGAAATGAAAGATGGTGGCGAGTTCTTCAATATTTAAATAGAATGTTCCTCCCGGTTGCGGAAAGTTAGGCGGCACTCTCATGACATAGTTGCGGAATATCCTGCGTTTTTTCACGAATGTTCTCCGCCTGTCTAAAAACCAGGTAAACACGGTATATACTTTCGTGAGAGTATGCTTTAAGGGGCGCAAGTTATTGTATGTTGCTCCTGAAAACTGGGTGTACCACGACATGGGAAGGGCTTTGGCGGGGCCAAAATAATTCTCTCTGCGCGCCACATACACAAACCGCGACATAACGGAAAACGCGTACTTGCTTACTTTTCTTTCTATGGCCGCCACAAGATCTCTCTGCCCGGGGGTGAGCTTCATTTCAGGAGGAATAAATTCCTCTTTTGCCGCGGCGGCCGCCACAGGTTCCGCGCCCGTGGCAACATGGCCTCCCACGGATTTTACATCATCCAAAAGCGAACGCGGCTTTGGCGCGACCGGCCGTTTCACAATGGTATTCACAAGCTCTAGCCCCGCTTCCGGAAGACCGGATTCTCCGTGAAGAACCGGCTTTAACACGAACTGAACCCAGATATGCTCTCCCTTGCCAAGCCGCGAGAGACCCTCCACCAGCAAAGCCATGGGATCCACGCGAAATTCTTCCTTTTCACTGGGACTGTCTTCAAAAAATTCAGAGTATGTTCTGATAGGCACGGGATCGGGTTTTTCCAGCACATAGTTCGTGCCCCATACATCCCAATCTTTATTTGGAATATCCCGCGGCACAAACTTTGTGTAGTCCTCCGCAACCTGAAGCTCAACCTGCGGAAACTGGGCGTAAATGGCCGATTCAACCAGCTTTTGCGCCCCCGCGGGCAGGCGGATATAAAAATGCACATTGCCTTCGGTAGAAACAATCTCAAACGCGAAAGACAGCTGATATTTTCCCTCCAGCCATTTTTCGCGGGGATTCGCGGGATCATGCGTCTGCCACAAAGCGGAGAACACATCCTCCATGGCCTTAAAAGGCCGCGGAATGCCCTCGGAAAACTTCACCTCCAGAAACATGCTCCTTTGTTGCGTGTCAAAAATCTCCTGCCTCCACCAAATCCAAAGAAATTTCACCGGTCTCCACAGCAAAAAAGGCAAAAACAGCCACCACCAGGCAAGGAAAAAATCTAAAAAAAACCTGAAAAGCATCCGCGCTTCTTCCATATCTCCATCATACACGAAAAACTCTCAATAAAAAACTAGACCTTCAAAGAGTACGAGCCGTCCGCGTGGCGCAAAAACACTTTCCTGTTTTGAAGATTCATCTGAACCGTGCTTTCTTTTACCTTTCTCCGCTCTAAAACGCGTTCAATAATCTCTTTCTTTGAAAGCGAATGATCGCTTGCTTTCAATACGGCCGCCACAATATCCTGCACGGTTCCGGCCTGCAAGCCCCATTCTTTTAATCCGTAAGTGCCCCTGCCAACCAGCACAAAACGCGGGTCTTTAATAAGTTCGTTATGCACGGTCTGCGGCAGGACTGGTTTTGCTTTTCGCGCGTCCAAACGGCTTTGCAATCCCGCGATTGCCTTGGCAACCTCCGTAAAATGCATGGGCTTCCCCGCTGATTGCAACACGATGAACGCCTTGTCTTTCATGCCCCTGGGGTTCACTTGCGGCCAGCGGCTCAATCCCCACGCTCCGTCATGCGCTCGCATGAGCCGTTTTGAAACCTCCAAATAACATACGGCGTCATTCCCGCATTTCATCGCGACCGCATCTTCAAGCGCCGGCCGGTTTTCTTGTTCAAAAAACCGCGTCAGCAATTCGTGAGCGCCGGGAGCTTTTTCCACCAGTTCCTTTTTTAACGCCCAAAAAGGATAGAACTCCCGCGTTTCTCTCTGATTATAGAAATCATCCCCCAGGGTCAAAAAGAAAATAGCGTAATTTGCCGCGTCCCGCACCTGTAACATTTCCAAAAGAATGTCTTCTCTGCGCACGGAACCGGCCTGCGCCAAAACGCTTCTTAAATGGTCAAAAATCGCCTCCGCTTTTGTCTGTTTCTTGCTACTCTTGAGTTCCTCGCGCAAAAGCCGCAAACCCTCCTGCACAATCTGGCGCACCCGTTCTCTCGTGATAGAATGGGCCCGCCCGATATCTTCCAAAGTCGCCGGTTCAGGATACCCCAAACCGAATCTCTGGGAAAGAATTTCCCGAAACCTTTCGGGCAAGGCCCGGACAAGTTCAAATGTGGCTTTCTCGTAAGAAATCGTTGCCATGATGAATATATTAAAACATATATCAAAAGCTCTGTCAAGCTTTGGGGTTTTGCTCTAGTCCCCGGCTTTATTTCTCCACCGCACCAGGAGCGCGGGACCAACAAATAAAGAAGCAAAAGTTCCCGTAACAACTCCCAGAATCAGCATCAAAGAAAACCCTCGCAATGTTTCCCCCCCAAACGCGTACAGCGCCGCGAGCACCAAAAGAACGGTGAATGAAGTGCTGAAAGACCGAAACCAGGTTTCCTTAAGCGAACGCCGCGTAATATCCTGAAAATCAAATCCGGAGCGCTTCGCAAGATTCTCGCGGATCCTGTCAAACACAACCACGGTGTCGTTAATGGCATACCCGACAACCGTCAAGAGAGCAACAAGCACCGGTATGGTTATTTCAACCCCCGTGAAAAATCCGAGCGCCGCGAATACCCCCAAAGGAATCAGCACATAACACAAAGAAGAAACCAGAGCCGCGCCCGACCAATGCCAGGGGAAAATCCCTCCGGCTGTCCGGCGAAACGCGAACGCGATATACGCGGCCACAACCAAAACAGCAAGAATGGTAAGAATAAGCGCCTTATTTTGAAGTTCTCTGCCTATGGCGGGACCCACCGACTCAAAACGCAACTCTTCCACCTGTCCCAGTGAAGACACCAGCCCCGCGTGTTCTTCCTCTGAAAGATCGCGGGTTTTAAAAATCATCCCCCGCTCTCCTACGGGTTGAATGCTCAATGTCCCCATATCAACATTCTGCGCGAGATCGCGAACCTGGGAAACCGCGGGCCGTTCACCGGCATATCGCACTTCCAAAATGCTTCCGCCCGTAAACTCAATGCCGAAACGCAAACCGAAAAATCCCACGGAAAACGCCGCGGCCGCGGCGGAGACCAAGAAAAAAACAAGAAGCGCTGTCTGGATTTTCGCGAATGTCATACGCATAACATTATTTCCATACCCATGGGATTTTTTTCATCGGCGTTTCCAAAAGCAGGCGCAAAAATGTCCTGGTTGCCACAATCGCCGAGAACATGCTCACTACAATACCCAAAGAGAGCGTAAACGCGAACCCTTTCACGAACGAAGTGCCAAACCAAAAAAGCACGAGAGCAACCATAAGCGTTGTAATGTTTGAATCGCGAATGGAAGGCCACGCGCGCCTAAATCCGTCTTCAAGCGCGGCCCCGATCTGGCTTCCCGCGCGCAATTCCTCTTTCGTGCGGGCAAAAATAAGCACATTCGCGTCAACCGCCATGCCTATGGAAAGAATGAACCCGGCAATGCCAGCGAGAGTCAAGGTTACCGGAATCATCTTAAACGCCGCGAGCAGGATAACCACATACAAAAGAAGCGCCAAAGAGGCCATGAGGCCCGGAATCCGATACACAAAAATCATAAAAACAAGAATCGCGGCAAATCCTATAAGTCCTGCCCGCAAACTCTGATTTAGCGAGGCAGACCCGAGTCCGGCTCCCACTTTTTCCTGGGACACCAAAGAAATGGGAACCGGCAAAGCCCCGTCGTTCAGATTACGCACGATTTTTCGTACCTCCTCCACGGTGAATTGCCCGGTAATCTGGGCCTGTCCTCCGGAAATCTTGTCTTGCACAACCGGGGCTTGCAAGACCGCCCCGTCAAGAAAGATGGCAAGCGGTTTCCCGATATTGCGCTCCGTAATATCTTCAAAGAGCTTTGCGCCCTCCTCATTAAACCGCAAACCAATCTGCGGAACCTGGGTAACGGAGTCCAGCTCAACATCGGCGCGTTTTAAGAATCCCCCGGTAAGGCCCGTGGGTTGAAAAGGATCTTCCAAAGAACCCTCTTCTCCGTCAAAAACCCGCTGGTTTTGCGCCAAAATATCCTGGTAATTCGTCTTGTACTCTTTAAACTCCAGATACGGCGTTTGGCCTATAAGGTCTATCGCCTGCTCTGAACTCTCAATGCCGGCAAGCTCCACGATTAACCGGCGCGTTTCCCCGTTGCCCTGCAATTGTATGGAGGGCTCTGAAATGCCAAAAAGATTCACCCGCCGCTCAATTCTGTCCCGCAGTCCGTTCATCACATTATCGGTCTCTGCCGAAAGAACGCTTGAGAGATCCGCTTGGTATACCAGGTGAATCCCCCCCTGCAAATCCAATCCCAGTTTAAACGGCACAGCCGGAAACCCGGGAACCCTCACATATTGCGGAAACGCGAAAGCGGCGCAGAAAGCGCCCAGCAAGACCAAGAACAATAAAACAAAAAGTGATTTGGTTAATGCCGGCATAAATATAACCAGCTTATTCTATCACCAACCCTCTATATTTTCAAGAAGGCGAGAATAAACCCGCCAGAAACGAAGCACCCATGCCAACCAGGAAAATCCCGTCAAAAAGCCCGGCTCCGCCTATGGAAAGAATGCCGGACCCGCGCCTCAGTAAAAAAGGAAGACGCAAAAGATCAGACCCGATAATAACCCCAAAAGTTCCCGAAATAAACGCCACCGCGGGCGCGTGATCACCGCCCAAAGCCAGCGCGGTGCCCGCGGCAAATAAGCAAGAAATACCCGCGCGAATACCCACTCCTCTTCCCGGAAGCGTCTGCGAACATACCGCGCACACGACAATCATAATAGCCACGGCCGTAAACACGGAGCTTGCGGGGATGCCGGGCAAAAGATACAGAGAAACAACAACCGGAATAACCGCGCCCCCCGCGTTCAAAGAAATGCCCTGCAATTCATACCTCGGCTTTCTCAATAATCCAAAAAATCCCGGCTCTTTAACTTCCATAATCCGCCTTCTGCCCAGAGGGATATTTAAAAAAGAACCCAGCGCCATGGCAAAGAGAATCAGGAGAGCATATTCTCCGGAAATCCCCAAACCCTCAAATCCCCTGCTCAATGCGCCCAAAACCCCAAACGCAATGAGAAACGGAAGCGCGATCACGGCAAATATCGCAACAATTAGCCAAAAAAACACCGTACAAAAATTAGGAACTTACTTCTTTCATGAGATGTTCCAGGAGCTTAATCGGCAAACCCTCCACGCTTTCCCTGCTACCTTCAACCTTATCTATATAAGGAAAAAACAAGGGATCATCTATGGAAAACGCGCCCGCTTGAGAAAACACATTGCCTTCTTGAATAAGCCGCTCAATAACTGCTTCGGGAATATGCTTGAAATAGACCCGTGATGTCTCGTTTTCCACTCTCTGATTCCCCGTCTTTGTGTTTGTTACCGCAACGCCGTTCACGGTTTCCGCGGGATGCGTACCATACGCTTGCAAAAATTGGCGCGCCTCATCCGCGTTTGCCGGTTTTTCAAATATCTTGCCGGTGCAAACCACCACTTGGTCCGCGGTAATAAGCAAGGCGGGATCCGCGATATGGGGCAACAACGCGTCTGCTTTTGCTTTCGCTAAAGCCAGAGTAAGCTTTCGCGGATCTTCATGCCGAATCCCCTTTTCATCTATATGAGAAACCATCACCTCAAACTCAACGCCCATGCGCTCCAAAATTTTCTTCCGTTGTTTTGAACCGGAACCTAAAATAATCCTCATATCCGACACATTCAGACATTCTTCAAGAAATACTTTCAGTCATGTTTTACGGCGACACGATTAGGTTGCCGAAACTGAAATCCAGGTACCAATTCCCTATCTCTAATCTTTAAAACCAACCAATCCTCCAAAACTTCCTGAAGCTCTTTTCTGCAATCTTCAAGATTCTTGGAAGAAGCCCAGATTCCTTTTAGCCCTGGGATCTCCCCAAAATACGCCCCGTCTTCCAAAAGTTTATATCGCGCTGTTCTTATTTTTTTTGCAATGAATTCAGAAAACATATAGTAAACATATCATGCAGAAAAAACAATCTCAAGAACATCCCTATAAAACGCGGGCATAGGCAAATCTTTTAGTTCTTCTCTGGTGAACCTGTAAAACTCCGCGGGTCCGCCCTCGCCTTTCAGTTCAAACTCCCCTGTCTTTGAAATAAGTTTACATATTTTCGCAACCACACCCGCCCGTCTTCAATCACAATGCCTTTTGCCGATATTGGAACGCAATATGTGTCCATGTTATTTTTCGCTCTATATTACAAATCTCCTGCCTGCGGAATATCCATACCCGATACTCTTTTATCTCCCGGATAGAGGGTTTCATCAAGCAATGTAATCCACAAGCATTTCCTAAAAGAGCAGGCAATCTCTTGCGTAATTCCATATTGCCTGTTATAAAGTCCGCACGACGCACATTTACAACAGGAAAAAGGAGGAAATCTCTATGAACCGCCGTTTTCTATGGAACCATGCGCCTACTGTTCTTACTGGCATAATGATGATCCAAGCCGTGATGCTCATACTCATCTACAATGGGTGGATTTTTTCCCCCAACCCCGCCGAGTTCGCCAAGGGAGCGATGACAGAATATCTGGAGAGCAATGGACTCATAGTCAGCTGGCTCCCCGACCAAGAGTCAAACGCCATGCCCATTGCGCCAGAAGACCTGGACAACGCATGGGATGACTACCAAGGCCCGATCAACCCGGGATTTATTTACCTGTCCCTCATCAAAAACAAACAAGAAGTCCTAATTGTTGCCTCCGCAGAAAAGCTCATGCAACCCATCATGGAACAAGACGGCGATAGGTTCATCGGATCATTCCCAATGAACCCGCCGGATTTTACCAAGATGGATGTGCTATTTGGAAAAGGCGCATGGGTCGGGTTCTCCATTGAGTATGCGCTGTGGCACAACACGAAGGCAATTCCGGTGGAAAAATGGGCCACAATCCTCAAGAGGTTGTTCTTTGTTACCGCCGTGGTAACACTCGCGGTAGCAGGACTTCACGACCTCCTGGGAAAAAGGGCGAAAACGCGGCTTAGCCAAACACCGCCTCCTCTATCTGTTCCTCGGCAACAACATGCCGCACAGAAACCGCCGTCTCCCTCGCGCGCGGCCGAACTACACCCCCTACCCCTAGCGCCTTTGCGCGCGACCGAGCCGCCTCCCATAGCTCCCAGCCAAAGACGCACCCTCCGAAGTCATCCCAAAGACAGCGAGTTCCTTAAGGCACTGGGTGAAACAAACCAAATCCCCCAGCGAATCAAACAGGAAATCCTGCCTTTCCTCCGCCTGTTCGTGAAACGAAAGGGACCGCGCTTCATCGGTTCTATCAGAATCATGGAGCTACAACTCCTGCAACAAGCAGAACGGGAAGGAATTGACTCCCATGTTGTCATCAAGTTCCTGACCCAGGCGGGAATTCTCACAGGAAATCCCAAGCAAGGGTACAGCATTGCACCCAACCATCCGCTCACAAAAGCTTTGCTCAAAGAACTCCAATAGAGCAACCCCCGCCCCCCAGCGACAAACGAGGGGCATTTTTTTGCGTAAAACGGTACTCCAAACTTGGTCGGGCCAAGTTTATCTGAATATGCAAGAAAGATCAGGCCCCGTGGCACTTCTTGAATTTTTTTCCACTGCCGCACGGGCATGGGTCGTTTCTGCCCGCGCGCTCGTATATAACTTTGTTTTGCGGAACGAGGGATTGCGCAACACTCGCGTGAGCATGGGTACCGGCCGGAGTATCCAACAGCAATTTTATCATCATCTCTTCCATGTTTTGCAACAGCAAACCAAACATCTGCCGCCCTTCGTTCTTATACTCAATCAGAGGGTCTTGTTGTCCGTACGCCCGCAATTTTACGGAATCGCGCAACGCCTCCATGTTTTCCAAATGTTCAACCCATAAAAAATCAATCGCGCGCAAAGCGGCCGCCCTGGAAAACACTTGCATGCCCTCAACTCCCAGTTCTTTTTCTTTTACTTCGTATTCTTCCGGCTTTCTCCCTCTTTCCGCGAAAACACCGAGAAGATACGCTTTCAACGCGCCTCGCGCGGCGCGCTCCAAAATCTCTTTGCGTTTTCTGTACACGGTTTCTCTGTGCTTATTCAAAACATCGTCATACTCCAGCAAATGCTTCCGGGAGTCAAAATGAAACCCTTCTATCTTTGACTGGGCCGACTCAATCGCGCGAGACACCATGCCCGACTCTATGGCCTCATCCTCCGGGAGCCGCAACTGGCGCATAATAGACGCCATGCGGTCTCCCCCGAATATGCGGATAAGATCATCCTCCAAAGAAACGAAAAACTGCGTGGATCCCGGATCTCCCTGCCTTCCGGCGCGCCCTCTTAACTGATTATCTATGCGCCTTGCTTCATGCCGTTCCGTTCCTATAATATGCAGACCGCCCAATTCTTTTACTTCTTGCGCCTCTTTTTCGTCCCGGGGATTCCCTCCCAGCACAATATCCACCCCGCGGCCCGCCATATTCGTGGCAACCGTTACATGTCCCTTTTTGCCCGCCTGGGCTATGATCATTCCTTCTTTTTCGTGATACTTCGCGTTCAAGACCTCGTGCGGAATGCCTTCTCTTTTCAAGAGCTCGCTGATATATTCGTTCTTTTGTATGGAAACCGTTCCCACCAGCACCGGCTGGCCTTTTTTATGCGCTTCCGCGACTTCTTTCACAATCGCCCTGAACTTTGCCTGGTTTGTTTGATAAATCCTGTCCGAAAAATCCTTTCTCACCATTGTCTTGTTGGTAGGCACGGATATCACCTCCAAGCCGTACACTTTTGAAAACTCTTCCGCCGATGTTAACGCGGTTCCGGTCATGCCGGAGAGCTTTTTGTACATCCTGAAATAATTTTGAAAAGTAATGGAAGCCAGGGTAATGGATTCCGGCTGAACCTGAACACCCTCTTTTGCCTCCAGCGCCTGGTGCAAGCCCCCGGAATACCTGCGCCCGGGCAACATGCGTCCCGTAAATTCGTCCACAATAATCACCTGGCCGCTTCTCACCACATAATCCCGGTCTTTTTCAAACAGCACATGGGCTTTGAGACCCTGCTCCACATGATGCAAAAACTTAATGCCCCGCTCCTGGTATATGTCTTTTACTCCGGTGAGCCGTTCAATCTTATCTATCCCTTGCTCGGTCAAAGAAACCGCTTTCAGTTTTTCGTCCACGGTATAATCCATGTCTTTTTCCAGTTTGGGAATCAGCGCGGAAAACTCCCCGTACCAAGAAGAACTCTCTTGGTCGGGAGCTGAAATAATCAAAGGAGTGCGCGCCTCATCAATCAAGATAGAATCAATCTCGTCCACGATGGCAAAATGATGACCGCGCTGTACCTGGAAAGCGATTTCTTGCGCCATGTTGTCGCGAAGATAGTCAAATCCAAACTCATTGTTGGTGCCGTAAGTAATATCCGCGGCGTACGCTTCCTTGCGGGAAACCGGCCGCAAATAGACATCCTCCACTTTAAATCCTCCCGTGGCATCCCGCTCCGCGTCTTCAAGAGACCCCTGCCTGTATGACGCATCATATATATAGGAAGCGTCATGCAGTACGCAAGCAACGCTTAAACCCAAAAAATCGTAAATTTGCCCCATCCATACAGCGTCTCTCTTGGCAAGATAATCATTTACGGTAATCACATGCGCCCCTTTTCCTTCCAGCGCGTTCAGATACGCAGGGAGAGTCGCGGTTAGAGTTTTCCCCTCTCCGGTTTTCATCTCCGCGATCTTCCCTTCGTGCAAAACCATGCCTCCCAGCATCTGCACATCAAAATGCCGCTGATTCAGCACGCGCCGGCCCGCTTCTCTCACCAAAGCAAAAGCGTCAGCCAAAATAGATTCAAGCGTCTCCCCTGCCAGCAGACGAGCCTTCAACTCCGCGGTTTTTTTCTTAAAATCCTCGCTTGAACACCGCTGAAGCTCCGGCTCTTTTTGGTTTATAATCTCTCCCGCGGCCTTTTTGCTCCGCAGATATTTCTCGGCGTAATCGCCGAATATCATTTTCCCTATGTTCATGCAATATGCACAGTATGCCAGAAATCCGGCAACTTGTAAAAGTGAAACCGCCTAACGCTATAAGCAGTCCTCCAGCATGCCTTCAAGGTACGCCGGAAGAACCGAAGATATCTTATGGATCGCTGGAGACCAGTATCGCAATCCCATTGACGCCGCCTTTTGCTCTTGAAAAGACCGGGACCCCGCAAGCGACAGAGGCGCGCGAGAAGCCATGGTAAACGAATATACGCCCGCGTGATACGAGGGAACGCACGCCCTCCGCACCTCAACAAACGCAAATTGCTCCCGTAAACGCTTCTGAATGCGGCGCACCAAAACGCTTTGGGTGGTAAATGACCCTGACTGCGCGCAAACAACTCCTTTCTCCCGCAGGGCTTCGCGCACATTTTTATAAAAACCCGGTGAAACAAGTTTCGCGGCGGGCCCCTCCGGATCTGAAACATCAAGAATGATAACATCAAAAAAACTTTTATGTCTCTTGATGAATCGCGCGGCATCTTCAACGAGTACGCGAGCCCTGGGATCCTGAAACGCGCCTTGAGACAACGCGGGAAGATACTTCCGGGACACATCCATGACATCTTTATCAATCTCCACCATCCAGACCTCCCGAACTTCCTTGTGTTTCACCACCTCGCGCAACGATCCGCCGTCTCCCCCGCCTATGATCAGCACGCGTTCCGGATTTTTATGACAAAACAATGGAGATTGGCAAAGCATTTCATGATAGACAAATTCGTCCTTTTCCGCCGTTTGCAGGATGGAATCCAGAAAAAGCGCCCTGCCAAAGAAAACCAGATCAAACACCCGCACGGACTGATACGCCGACATTCCTTCATACAACTTTTTCTTAACCCGATACCCGATCTGCACGCCGTCCGTTTCAAACGCGGCTCCTGCCTCTGCCTCAAAAAAATATGTGGGCGGTACTTTGCTCATCATGGTTCTTTATGATAATACGAGACCCGAAGTTTTTTGCCGCAGTGCTCCCCGTTTCATCTCGCGCATAACAACCCGATCGGGATTCAGATATTCTTGCATATACCGCAAAGCCCGCATGGGGCGCGACTCTTTGCCGCATGTAAACACATCTACCGCCACATACCCGATTTCAGGCCATGTATGAACCGCAATATGGGATTCAGAAAGCAGAACCACTCCCGTAAACCCCTGCGGAGAAAACGAATGGGTCGCGAGCTTGAGAACGGTTGCGCGGCCCGCTTTTGCAGACGCCCGCAGAAGCTGACGCAATTCTTTCGCCGTTTCTATCTGTTTGCCAAACCAAAAATCAGCCACAATATGGCGTCCGGCGTATCGCGCCCCCCCCGCTCCATATCCAATTTTACTCTCGGCCCATCTAGGGACCCTCTTTGTCTGTTCCATGAAACAGATCCTTCAATCGCCTACCTGGCACATGTGCCAGGTCTCTGCCCAAAACCCGTTTTGGGAGAGTACCCCCACGCATTGACGGGGGCATTCTTTCTTGCCGTAGGCGAGAAAGAAAACAAAGAGAAAAAAACGATTGAACGGTTGCTACTATTCTATGCCAAAAACAATAACACGGCCTTCTCAAAAAAACAACCCCGCCCCGACAAGTCGGGGCGGGAATCGCAAAAAAGAAACTATTTCTTTTTCTTCTTCGCCGCCGCTTTCTTCTTTTTCTTTGCTGGCATAGAGAAATACTTATGAACGAGTAGCGAACCGCAGACAGCATCGACGCTTTTTTTCTACTGTCCTCTTCCTGTATTTATTTTTTCATTCACGCGCTCTAGTGTCAATGTGGATAACTCCGCGCGCGGAAAAACCCGCGCGTTCACGAACGATACACCGCGAAAGTTACTCAACATACTCAATTTCTTTCTCCAACTCCAGTCCATATTTTTCTTTCACCGTCTTTTTCGCGCTCTCAATCAGTTCTAAAACATCTCGCGCCCTTGCGCCTCCCAGATTTATCATATAATTGGGGTGTTTCTCTGAAATCTGCGCGCCGCCTACGCGCAATCCTTTTAAGTTTACTTGGGAAATCAAATACGCGGTTGGAACCACGGGGAACGGGTCTGTTTTTATCACGGAGGCGAGTTCCTTTTGCTTCTCAAGAGAAAATTTTGCGACATCGCAATTCTTAAAAACGCTCCCCGCGTTCGGATACTCCAGCGGATGCTTGTCTTTTCTGTATTGAATATGCTCGTCCGCGGCGCGGCGCAAAAGCGCCGGATCTCCGGCCCGCAAACGAAACGCCGCCGAAAGCACGATACGATTTTTTTCTTTAAAGAGCGAGGAGCGGTATGAAAAACCGCATTCATCTCTTGCGTATGTTCTTATATTCCCCTGTTCGTCTAGCGCCTCAACGCTTTCAACAATATCTTGTATCTCCCCGCAAAACGCGCCCGCGTTCCCGCGCACGGCCCCCCCAATGGAACCGGGCAAGCCGCCCGCCCATTCAAACCCCGCGAGACCCCGCGAACATGTCTCATCCACAAGAGTCGCGACTTGAACCCCGGCCTCCGCCTTTGCCAGCGTATCGCGTATCTCGTATGCCGTATTTTGTATATGAATAACCAATCCCGGAAACCCGCGCTCTGAAACCAGCACATTGCTTCCTCCGGCCAAAACAAAAAAAGGCATGCCGGCCGCGCGCGCCGCCCGCACTGCTTGTATGATATCGCTTGCGGAGCGCGCCTCAAAAAAATATCTCGCGGGTCCTCCGATACGAAAGGTGGTCAGGGGCGCAAGAGAAACATTCTCTCGCGCTTCTGGAAGAAACTGTTCAATGATGTTCTTCATGCGCAATGAATCGGGAGCGCATGGCTCCGTTGTAAGACAATGTGAGCGCTGCTCCCGATTCATTTTTATGGTATCAAAAATTCAAAGAAAGCAAAAGGCCTCGCTCGAGGGAGGCCATCTGCCGTCTTACATAAAGCGTTGTCCTCGCGGACAAACTCACGCTCACATTATCTGTATATCCCCTTTTTACTTCCTTGTCAAGAGCTCGTTGATTTTTTCTCTTGTTTTTTCCCCCACAAACCCGGTACCCCGGCTCAACCCGATCGGAACCAAAATCTCGCTCGCGTATTTTTCCTGAAACCGCTTCACCGCGGCAAGCGTCTTTGCGAAAAACCCGCCCGTTACCAGGCCCTCGTCATACACTCCCTCACTAAAGAGAAACTCCTGCAAACATTTCACCTGCTCGCTGTTTTTAAGACCCAAGAAAAGATTCCGCGTTATCTCCGCGCACGAAACAACGCCTCCGGAAAGCGCCGCCGGGTCCCCCGCGAGAATCGCCTGGATTCTCGCTATCTCTTTTCGCAACCCTTCAAGTTTTATGGTGAGTTCCGCGATCAGGGCTTGCTCTTCTTCCGGAGTTCTCTCCGCCGTGGATACCGTAAAAGAAAAAAGCCGAGCCGGATATGCCGTTTCATTCGCAAAGACAGGTGCCGCGGCAATGGGCATAAACACCAGAGCTCTCGTATTTTTGTTAAAACCCTCCAGCGTAACCGCGCCCTCTCCCCGCTCGTTTAAATTCAGCGCGTGTATGGAAAACTTTCTGTTCATATCCTCGGCGAGATACGGCACGACATATCTTCCTCCGCTGTTTCCCTTAAACTCAACCGTAACCACCTCTTTGCCGCCGATAACTTTTAACCAATTGGGAGCCCAATCCTTGGTGGAACTGTTTATGATAAGCGTGCTGTCGCCGATAGACGGCAAAAAATTCGTCTGGGGAGCCACGCGCAGGTTCACAAGCTGGGGGTTGTGATAGCAGTATCTCTCCCCGTACGAACAATCATTGAGAAACAAGGCAATGGTCCAGTTCAAAAACACATCCTCAAAATCCTCCGAAAACCCTCCTTTCCGCAGTCCCTCTTCCAGAGACGCGGCTCCTGCCGAACCTGCATTCAGCGAATCCGCGAGAACCCTTGCGCCATACTGATCAACTACATATTGAACAAACAAATTCGCCATTCCGTAATCCTCCGGATCGTTACTCCACTCTACGAGAGATCCGGTCGGGGCGTCCAAGAACGCCCGTATCCTTCTTTTTATATTGCTGTCTGAAAGCAAAACATCGTACCCCAAAAGCGTGGGCGCATAATCGGCCCTGCCCTCGTTCAGCCAGACATCTTCTTTAATTCCATGCGCCAGCTCCTTTTGGTTAAATGTCACCAGATGCGTAAATTCGTGAGCAAGATAACTGGACGCCAAAGGACTTGCCAGATACCTCAAGTTCAAATACACCATTTCCCGTTCATTTGACTCGGGATTTTGAAACCTGGAATACTCGTCGCCGTAATTGGTGTACCCGCCGGAGTCCTGGCGCATCGCGTGAAACAAAATCGTTATATGTTCGTCCCCGTCAATGCCGGGGTTCCATTCCGGTCCAAACGCCTGGGTTACCGCAGGATATATTTTTTGCTCAAACTCCGCGGCCAAAGAAATCATACTCTGCTGGGCCGAGTACTGATCAAATGATTGCAGAGAATCCCACCATGCGTCTTCCACGAACACATATGCCCGCGAGTTGACAACCCGCAAAGTAGCGGCAACCGCCTCTCTTTTTTGCTCGTCATACCCCGCGTCAACAGAAAACTGCCGCTTCTCCCCGAACATATCGGCAAACGCGATTCCGGGCAGACAAACAAGCAGAAACGCCAAAAACCACGCGGCGCATGCCAAAATCGCGCGCGTTCTAGCGCTGTCCCTTGGGGGTAAAGAAATTTGCGTATTCAGCGAATTTTTCATTGTTTCCTGTTTCCAAAAAATATGCCATCAGCCAGTTCACCAGGTCCGGATCATTATCGGTCGCCTCCAGTCCTTTTACAAACAGCGCCTCTATGTCCTGCCAGCTCTTATGCAATCTGTACCAGTAAAGATACCCCAAACTTCTGTAAAAAGAAGGATTGTCCGGGTAAGCGACAATGAGCTTGAGCCAGGTAAGCTCGGCCAAATCGTACTGGCCCAAATCATCATAGATATTCGCCGTGTTATTGAGCGCGAGAATATTGCCGGCGTCTTTCTCAAGGGCCTTTTCATACCACTCCAGGGCTTTTTGCTTTTCCAGCAAAAGATTCATGCTTACTCCCATTTTCAGATGCGCCGCGAAATCGTTATCTTCGTTCTTGTCGCGCAACTCCTCGCGCGCTTCCAGCGCGTTCGCCACGAAAGTTGCCCCGTCCGGATGGCGGCCTTCCAGGTTTTTTATCCAGGAAATTTCTTTTTGAGTGTTCCAGTAAGAAAAGCCGAGCGCGCCTCCCGCGAAAAGCGCGGCTACAATCCCAATCAACACGCCGGGTACAAGCTTTTTCATATACTTCACTCTAACACCATTGTTTCAATCTTGTAAACCAAAACCCCCTCTCAAAGAGGGGGCTGGCTGTTTCTCCGCCTTTCACAAGAAGGCGGGAAAACGCTAATTGCCTAACAATCCGTTCAGCTTTGCTCTTGTTGAGGGGCCCACATATCCGTAGCCCGCGT